>CAZOIX010000062.1:2229-10843 GCA_964579685.1 uncultured Mycobacterium sp. | reverse complement strand
ACACGGGTGGGGAATTTCGATGAGCGTCAGTGGGGAATTTCAGTGAGCGCGGTCAACACGCCATGTACGTGCGCGGGTTGGCGACGGTCGGCCCGGTTAGGTGTTCCTTGCACCCAACCGGGCCGAACCTTGGTCGCGTCTAACTGAGGGCGGGAGGAAAACAGTTCCGCCACGCGGCCCGCCTATATGGCACATAACTTTCGTGTCACTACCGCTAGTTATCTCGCAAGAAGGACGACCACACCGGGACCATTACGAGTCCACTGCACAGTCATTTTGTTTGCGATCTGCCGAGACAGCGATCTCGGCAGGCGTGACGGGTACACCCGGCCTGAATCCGTAGGGGAATCCCACCTCTCAAGAGAGTTGACTTCCGAGTGCCCTTTGTCACCGTCGCGCAGTTCCTAAGCTGCGCGACCACGCCCGACAATCCGGGCGCAAATCTGTGCGCTACCGGGCGCGTTCCCGGTAGCGATTCAACGTTGCCAGTTCCCACGTCGACCAACCATCGTTAGGTCGGAACGACGCGGAGAACGGTCCCATGCTGCGATCCGTGACGGTCTGCGTTGGGTCGGTGAGACGCCGCAGGGACGCGGACAGGATCACGGCCCGCAGGTCGTCTGCGGGTTCCCCGTCCGTGAATCCCCGTCCGCGTGTATGGCTCGCGGCCAGCGCCTTGACAAGCCCTATGACTGCCTCGGCCTGGTCTGAGTTGACCTCACCGCCCATCAACGCCGCTAGATCGCCTGCTGTCGGCGCTGCCATCGGCTTAAGCCTCGGTTAGCAGCGTGACGGCCTTAGCCTGCAATAGGCCAACGTCGTAGCGCGTCACCACGCGGATACCAACGCTGTCGTAGTCGCCCCACGTCTGATCCAGAATCTTGACCTCGGCGTCTACGTCACGCGCCACAGCGACCTTCGAGAAGTCAACGAGCGCAACGCGATTCTTAGTCGAGACTGCCGGAATGTTGTCCGTGATGATGACGGGTAGTCCAAGCAGCTGGAATGCTGTCCCGTTCTGAATCGTGGACGGGTCGAAGATGTAGCGTGCGTCGGTCTCGCCAACCCTGAGCTTGCGCAGCGCCGCGAAGCTGGCTGCGGTCATCACCCAATGGGTAGGGCTGACCTTGTTGCCCTGCGCCGTCGCTAGCCCGTCAATCAGACTGTCGGCGTCGGTCAGGTCCAGCGTCCCGGTAGCGATACCTGACTGCCGGAAAATGCCCTTAATCGTGTTCGACGTGCCCGCGCCGTCCCACAGCGCTGCATCAAGTGCCTCGGCGACGTTAGTCACCAGCGTCGTCTTAAGGGTGGCGTCAAGTGCGATCACCGACTGACGCGCCATCTCGTTAGAGAAGCGGACCAGCACCTTAAGGCTCTTAAGCGTGGACGGCAGCAACGTAACCTCGTCAAAGCTCACGTCGCCGTCCGTGATCTGCGCGCCCTCGCCGACAAAGCCAGCAGTTACGCCGGATGCCACGCGGGGGATACGAAGCTGGTCGTTAGTGTCGAAAATCTGCGGACCCGCAGCTAGGAATGTTGATTCCTGAGCCAGCGGCGTAACGAGAATGTCCGCAACCTGCGACTGCAAGAGAGTGGTATTACCACTAGTGACTTCAATAGCCATATTCTTTTGTCCTTATGAAATTGTTTATTTTGTTGTTTAATTGACCCGTCGCCGGGACGGGTTGGGTTTGTGTGCGCGCCTGGCGCTTAGCGACTTCCTCGCAGCATTTCAAGGAGGTTCACGCCGTTATCCGCGTCACCCCGGTTGCCCTGACCCGCGTCACCCTTGACGACGCGCTTAGCCATATAAGGCCGGTCCGCTAGCAGCGCATCTAGCGCTGCTGTTAGCTTCTCCGGGTCGTCTAGATGTTCAAAGTCGTAGGCCAAATCAGCGTGATTCTCTAGCCGATTCGTCGCCTTCACTAGCTCCGCATGGAGACGCTTAGCGAGTGCGTCGGCGCGGTCCTCTGCGGCCTTAGCCTTCGTACGGTGGTCAGCGGCTTCTGAGCGTAATTCCTCGACATATGACCGGGGGAATGTATCGCCATCAGCCGGTTTATCCGTACCGCCCTCTAATTGCGCGTCTGGCGCATTTTCGGGCCCCTCGGCGGTATCCATACCATCGTTGTTGCTTTCGTCCGTTTCTGCGGGCCCCTGGCCCGTAATAACGTCACTCATTAAGCCGCCTTGTTCTCTTTCTCTTTTTCAATCAAGCTATTGGCATAGACTTTGTACGCCTTGGAAATTTCGGGGTTCGCAGTCGCTTCGGCATCGCGTTCGGCGTCTACGCGCTCCCTGTCAATTTCGTCTTCGGAATAACCGAGCCTGCGCAGCGCGCCAGACTTTGACAAAATGCCAGCCTGAACCAACTTCGTAACCGCGTCCGCTTCGGCACCTGTAGACGTGCTGCCGGGGTCGCGCCATTGGACGCTCACGGTCGCCGAATCCACGTCAACGCGGTCACGAATAGCGACCATGAGCCGGGCTACCTGCTCCCACGGGCGACCGAACACCGCTTGTCGCGCCTCGGCCCTGGCGGTCAACGACGCCTCCGAAGCCCTCAGCGCTTCGGCGCTTGACGGGTTCTCGGTCGTGATACCAACGAAATGCGCGGGCAGCGCCGACACGGCCATGATCTGACCTAGCCAGATGTTGACGGCGGTTTCGTAGCCCCGAAGGTCAGCGCCGGGAAGCTGGCCGAACTTGGCCTGATCGTTCTCCGACAGCATCGAGCGGTTGCCCTCCGGAATCGGATTGACCGTCTCTATGACCGGGTTGCCGTCGCCGTCTAGCTCCGGGGTGCCGTCAGCTTTCAGCTTCGGGCGTTCCACCAGTTCGATGCCGGTAGCCCAGCGGCGCGGGCGGGCGGTGTACTCCTGCGCCACAGCCAAACCGGCAAGGGTCGCGTTAAGTCCATCCACCAGAGGAACGAGGTCGTCGATCTCCGAGCGACCGCACCCAAGGATTCGTGCCGCGTTGCAGAAGTTGACGACCGGGACAACGCCGAGCGGGTTGTCTAGCGTCTCGACAAGTTCAAAACCTGCCGTGGCCGCTCCCGCCGTCTTAGCGCGCCAATGCTCTAAGCGGTCGGGCAGGTACACCATTGCGTGCGTTTCTGTCTTGGTGCGCCAACGCTTTACCGCTGACTCAATTTCCCGCGTGGCGGGATTCTTGAGCACCGCGACCTGCTGCGGCGACTCCACAGTCACCAGCGGCGACCCGCCCCGGCGCGCCCAACAGATCACATAAGCATCACCAAACGTCAGCGCCTCGCGATGCAAAATCGTGCTGGTCTGGTCCAAGTCGTTAGCAAGCCAGTCGGCCCAAATGTCGACACCCTTAAAGCCAGTCACCCTTAGCCGCTCCGCAAGCGACGTGACCGCTAAGCCCGGAATGTTCGACACGATTCGGTTAAGTGCCGGTAGCGCGATCCGCGCCTCCGGACTTAGGACAGCAAGCGACTGCTTTCCGGTCGCATACCTGTCTAGTTCTGTGTAGCGGTGCTGCGGACCGTCCAAGGTCTGCAACATCTCTACGAGTAGAGCACTCGACATATTCAGTTGTCTTTCTGCGTCGTTGCGCTAAGCGAACGACACGGTTCGTCTACGTGGCTTCTGTTGCAAGGCAAGCCAAGTCGCCCTGCTATGCGCCATTACTGCACTAACGGCGCTGTCTATCTGGCCCGCATATCGCGTTCGGTCGGCCTTAACCATCCGCGCCCCGCGCCCGTCCTCGCTAAGCGCCGCATTACCAAGATGGGTCGCCATCAGCGTGTCACCGGCATGGCTCAACTGCCCGGTATTGCAAGCCGTCAGAAAGTCAGCCGTGGCCGCGCTCATGCGCTCCGGTCGCTGCGGGAACTCCGATACCGGCAGACGCTCAGCCTTAAGCACCTCTAGGGAGTGCTGCCAGCGGTACGGGTCGGCAGTGATCTCACGCACCCGAAACCGCTTGCTTAGCTCCCTAAGCGTTTCCTCTACCTCAAGGATCGGAACGCGCCAGTCCCTATCGGCGTCCGCTGGCCGCTGCCACGACGCCATCATTTGAAGATGTGGCCGCTTGCCGACGGTCGCCGCAACGATCACTGTGCAGTCGGTCCCGGAATACGAGCCGTCGAAACCTAGAACCACTTCCGCCCCGTCTGGGATCGGCTGGCCTGTGCTTAAGCCGTCCCAAACGCCAGCCGGTAACACTGGCTCGGCACTTCCGGTGACCCACTGGCACAAGCGAACACGCCGAAAGTGCGCCTCCGTCGATTTGGGAGGCAGGAAACCTTGCATACCGGCGTAAGGCAGAAAGTCGCCAAGGGCCGGGTTCGCTATCGACCAACACCCGCTACCCGGCCCGCCGCCGTGGTCGTCGCAGTCAATCGGGTGATCCTCAAAGCCCGCCGCCGAATGCTCTCGGTAAGCGTTCGTCTCGTCGCCGGGATAAGCCAGATGATGCGCCCGCTGCCGAGCCAGAACGTTGTCCGGGTTCGGCCCCGGCGTACCAATAAGCAGAGTGAGCGAACCGGGCACCTTTTGGGCACCCATCGCCATAACCTCGTAAACCTCTTGATTGATTCGCCCGCCCTCGTCGCAGACCGCGAACAGCGGTGCCCGTCCCTCTAGAGCGGCAGCCGTCGCGGGTAAGCACTCAAAAACCGAACCGTTCGGCAGTTCGATGCGATCCCGATAGATGCTGGCCCGGCTCGCTAGCTCGTCGTGTCGTTCAATGAATTTGGCAGCGAACCCAAACAGGATTCCCGCCTGGCGCTCATCGACAGCAACGCAATCAATAGATGCGTCATCGCCAGCAGTGAATAGCCGGTAGACGCACATGGCCGCAACCAATGTGCTCTTGGCCTGCCCCCTAGGCATGACCCACGTCGCCGTCACCGACAGCGGGTCAGCATCCCAAACGGACGCCACAAGTTCGCGTTGCCAGTCCCGCAGAACCATCGGCACCTTATGGCGCTTGGCGTCCGCAACCGTGAAGTACTTGCGGCAAAACTGCGCAAACTGCTGCGACTCCGGCCCCCGGCCCCGAAACGGTAAGGGTGACCCGTCTAAGCTGCCCTTTCCCTTAGGTCCACGGCGCATGAGTCACCCCCTTGAATATTCAATTATCGAATCGTGAGCCAGGTCACAGATTGCGTGAGACCTGTTGCACAGCAGCCTTATCCGACCAGGCAAAACACATCGGCATCACTTAAGGCCGCCGCTAATACATGTCTGTTGTCGCGCTTTCATGGGACACTGATCGAGACTGCGAACTCGTTAGTCCAGGGACGCGAAAGCCCTGACAGGAACGGTTCTCCGTCAGGGCTCTGCGTGTTATTTGGCGATAACAACACCGAGCCTAACCGCCGTTGCCGTGGCCCCGCAGGGCTTCGGTTCGAAGGCGTATCTGATGGAGCACACCCACCTGTCTCGAACTGCGCGTTTCTGCCGAATCGACGCAAAGGGTGTGCCGAATGACACAGAAGCCGCTTACTCTCGCCCGCCTCGCGGGCCAGTACGGGCTCAAGACGCTGGACGCTGACATAGCGGCAAAGAAGCTCGGACTAAATCTTCGCCGTGGAGCCGCACTGGTCAGGCCGTGGCAGGAAAGGAAGCTACGGCCAGAGCTTGAACGCATGCGGGCCTACAAAGAGAGCTGGAGTTACCTCGATGAGGACGCTGTGCTCGCGGACTATCGTGCGGCGGACGATCACAGCTACGCGGACGACGGGATCGGCCGCCTTGGCTTCTCCAACACCCAAATGGCCGAACAGCTCGCACCCATTCTTGAGAAGATGCAGCGGGAGGAGGGCGAAGGGTCGGCCAACTCGGCCAATTAATTCGGCTCTGCGCTGGCCGTACGAGCGGACGAAACCGCCCAAGGGGGGCCGGTCCCCACGTTGTCTAGGGCCGAGCGAAAGCCCACCGTCGCCGTGCGCTCGCCTGCCAGAATGCTGTCATGGTGACACTCGCAGCGGATGCACCAGCTCAAGCGCCTCTAATGTGGTGGCAGATCGTTCTAGCGGTACTAACCGTCGCCGGTCCACTCCTAGCCGCAGGAGCGGCGGTGTTTGTGGCTTGGCGAGGTCGAAGAAAATCCCCACATGAGCGGCTTGAATCGCTTGTCTCGGCTTATGCCGACTGGCCTGAATCCCTTCCGGGCAAGGCTCTGCTCGTTGAGCCCATCGCTATCACGACCGACGAAGTGAGGCGGCGTGAAGGTATCGCGCCACCGCCCTCTGAAGCTCCGAACCGGACAGCAGCGCCGAAGAAGACGGAAAGAACAAGACAACCGTGGGACAGGAGCAGCGTCGTAGCGGTCGTCGGTCTCGTCCTAGCCATACTTACTTCGCTCGTAAGTGTGTTTTTTAGCCGCTATTTCTTGGTGGACGAACCGGCCCAGCCCGGGCAACCGATCATCGTGACCATTGCGCCTGAGCCGTCGCAGAGCTCAGCTCCGACAGAAAAGCCGGAACCACCTCCGACGCCATCGACGGAAACGTCTCCTACTCCCGCCCCGCCGACCACAACGCGCTGACGCCTACGCGATCAGTTTTCGACAAATCACAGCGCTGCTTTCGCAGGGTGCGAGCGTCGAGTGCGGCGAGCACCCGGTGCCGCTCAGCGTCAGTGCACCGGTCACCGCGTCGTCCGTTGCATGACCGGCACCGCACCGTCAGGTTCAATTCGTCGTGAGCGAGGTCCGGTCTTTCGGCTACCGGAATGATGTGGTCCGCGCACAGGTCGGTGATGGCCCCACAGTCGAGACACCACGGCTGAGCCCTACGGGCCTTAGCGCTTAATCGCTTCCAGCGGCCTGTGTTGTTGTGCGGATGGCCGGCTGGTCGTGTGCGCTTAGGTGTGCATGGTCCGCAGCGTGATCCTCGGTCGATCAGGCACCCGCAGCCGATACATGG
Source organism: uncultured Mycobacterium sp. (assembly GCA_964579685.1). Taxonomy (GTDB): domain Bacteria; phylum Actinomycetota; class Actinomycetes; order Mycobacteriales; family Mycobacteriaceae; genus Mycobacterium. The sequence goes on along the minus strand of CAZOIX010000062.1, from coordinate 3,939 downwards.
CCGCTTCACTAGCGGGTGCGGTGTCTAGCTTGAATGTCCCGGCCCGGTATGTAGTTCGGTCCCGGCTTAAGGGTGATCGTTCGTCCGCTTGGCAGTCTTACCTGTAAGTCCTTGTACTTGGCACGGTTGTGTCGGCTGTCGGTAAAGGTTTTGATTTGAACTCTAGGTGCCATTGATTCTGTCCCTATCTGAATTTGAATTGATGATGTGAAATGCGCCTACCACTCGCGTGGCGGGCGGCCTGCCACGTAGTCGGTGTGGCTCACCAACAGCTTGCCGACGCGCTCAGCATCAGCCAGCGGCATAGCGACCGTGTACCGGTAGTCGCCCTCAATCAGGTGCAAGGCGAGGTGTGTGATCGTCTCGTCAACCTCAGCCGCGTTGCGTCCTAGTGAGAACTCGTAGTGGTCGGCGGTAATGGTCTGTTCGTGTGCTGGTTCGCGTAGTTCGATCATGGTTGTTTGTCCTGTTCAAGTAGGTCGATTAGTTGGTTAGACACCCGGATCACGTCGTCTCTGCTCATGGGAATGATGTGATCGTTTCCCCTAGCTGAGCGGCGGCACAGGTAGTAGATGCCGCGCTGGTCGACGCCGATTCGGTAGTCGGCTCCCTGTGTGGCTGGTATGCGAATGGTCACCGGCTTGACGTGAATTGCGCCTTAGCGGGTGTTACGGCGCTTTTGTAGCGCATTAGCTTAGGGCTTAGTTGTGCCCTTAGGTCTGCGGTCTGTTCGTCGCTAAGGTCGAACACAAGCGGGAATCCGGTCCCGTAATAGTCGTTGATTGTTATTTCGGTTTGGTGGTCGCCGTATCGGCGCACTCGTATCTCGTCCATCGCTCCCCCGTAAATGGCCGTCAGTTGGCCGTAGAATGACGAACGGCCCGCCGCCCTCTATGGGTAGGGTAGGGTTCGGGCCGTTGGTTGGCTTAGAATTGAAATCGGGCCGTTTAGGCCATGCGGTAGCGTTTGCGCGGTTTCTGCGCATCAATGAGCGCGTCGGTCGTGGTGCGCAATTCCTGCCATTCCTCCGGAGAAAGCAACACCCGTTGCTGTCCCTGTTGGATCACGACGCCCATACCGGTGCCGCGTAGGTTCACGCTGATATGCGCCTTGCCCTTGCTGCCTTGAATCTTCATGCGATCCTCCCTGGCCCGTAATAGATTCTGTTACGGGTCACTCAGGGCCAAGTGCCCTGACCTGCGGTTATCGTTTTGCCTGGTAATAGAATCTGTTACGGTTCGTAATAGAATCTGTTACGCCTTACCCCACCTGACCTGCGGTTATGTCCGCGCTCTCTTATGTTCTCTAGAGAGGGACACCATGCGCGGTAGCCAGCCACACGCGGAAGCGCTCTCATCACAGACCGCCCTCGACCGCGTGCGGCGGCACCACCAAACATGTCTTGGACGAGTCGCGGGTAAGCCAGCCGTAATCCCGCGCTTTCTTTAGCTCATTCTTTAACGTCGCTTCGCTCACGCCTAAGAGTTGCGCTAGCTCACCGGGCGCGAAGTGCGCTTCGCCGTCTTTCCGGTGACACCCAAGCGCCAGCATTCCAATCCGCATCCATACCGGATATTGCGGCCCGTCGCCCTTCACCTTCGGCGTGAGGGCACGCTCACGCCACACGCTTTGCCTCTGCTGATTGAATGGATTTCTGTTCCAAGGGCGGCTCTCCCACCGGTCGACGCTCCCCACTGTTAAGTCCTTCAC
>CAZOIX010000062.1:0-2219 GCA_964579685.1 uncultured Mycobacterium sp. | reverse complement strand
TGCCCATACGCTCCCGCTATCGCGGGCCATCGCTTGCGCTACTCGCCGTATGGCGTCGTAGCCGGTGAAACGCGCCACGGACGCCGCGCCCACTTCGCCGCACGCATAAGAGACTCGAAACTCACTGGCTCCGGAAGTTCGTGCCAATACAGGTTCGCGGCCCGGTCGTCGGCAACGTCGCCGTTCTTGCGGGCCACGTCATACCGCCACACCAGCGCACGCCCCTGACGCATCAACACCTGACGCGGCTTCTCAAGATGGGCAGCGGCCACCATGTAGCGGCGGGGAACGCCGTAAGTTGCGCCCTCCCACCGGACAGGCACAAGCACACCCTCAACCGGATGGAGAATGCACGACAGTTTCCATTCGTCGGCGCGGCGGACACAACCGTCCGGGTGGGCTTCATAACCCCAAACGCCACGGACGGGACGCCAAAGAAATTCGTCCTCTACTAATGATGATACCTTATTAGCGACCTGCGGAGATGTGCCCATCTAGCTATTCCCGCCGCGTAAAGTCGCCGCCTCCCGGTCAGCTATCCATTGCTTAACATCTCTTGCTCGATAAATGACACGGCCATTACGCTTGAATGAGGGCGGGCCGGTGCCCTTACTCCGCATGTTCGCCAGCGTCCCGACGCTCAGGCCCGTTATCTGCGATGCGCCAGCATTGTCCACGATTTTTTCCATAACCCCCCGCTATGCTGTTGTCTACATTCTCAGTTTACGATTCACGAAAGTTCCCTTTGATTCACCTAACTTAAGATTACAAAGCGGCCATTAGAACGTTCCGCCCGTGCGGCTATTTCGCGGAACGACGCCGCCGCGCCTGCGCGGACTTTAACGCCATCCGCGTGTAATGCGCCTTACGTAGATTCTCGGCACGCTTCGCCCGCTCGGCGGGCAACAGCACGCCCCCGGGATCGGCCAGCTTCTCGAATTTGTCCAGCAGGCCACGCCGCGCAGGGGCGGTCCTTGCTGATCTATCTTCTGTGTTCGCCCAACTCAGGTGAGCGCCGAAACGGGATGCGAGCGAATGCTCAGCGGTACTTCTCGCGATGGTTGACATACATGATGCCCGCCTGCGGCTGTAGTGCGCTCCGCCCTGTTGCGGGACTGCCTCGGACGAATCGCCGCGTTCGTCACGGACCACAACGTAGATAGAACGTCTGTTCGATTCAATGCGACACGCCGAACGGGCTACAGATCACCCAGCGCCAGGCCGCGAGCCTCGGCAGCGGCCCGCTCAGCCGCAGATGCGCCTGTGTAGCGATCAATCATCGACCGGGACGACCAGCCCGCAACGCTCATCAACCCTTGCTCGCTGCCGCCCGCCCTGAGCCAGCGTGTTGCGTATGTGTTCCGCATCAAGTGGAGCCGGAAACCGTCGATACCGGCGTGCTCAGCCCGATCCCGCAGGGTGTCGTTCAGGCCGAAATAGGTCAGCGGCCCACGCACACCAAGCCACAACTCATCCCGGCTGGCGTGCTGGTGGCTACGGCGCAAACGAACATAGCGATCCAAAGCGGCTGCCGCTTGCGCGCCGAATGGCACTACGCGCCCCTTAGCCCCCTTGCCCTTGCGGACTGTCGCTAGGCCGCGCTGTAAGTCCAGGTCATCGACTGATAGCCCCACGGTTTCGCTGGCGCGCAACCCGGTCTCGGCCATCAATCGGACAAGCGCCTCGTCTCGGCGGTCGCGGAAACTCTTGCCTTTGCACGCGGCAAGTAATGCCTTCAACTGGTCATCGGTCAACGCCTCAACGACCTTGGTGGGAATCTTGGGCGGTTGTATACCTGCCAGCGGATCGGCGTCTATCTCGCCCTCGCTGACCAGCCACCGGGCGAACGCCCGCAGCGCCGCCAGCCGCAACCGCACCGTGTTGGCTTCTAGGCCCGCGTCGATCTGCGCCGCCAAATAGGTCTGGACCGTGGCGCGGGTAAGCTCCACCGGGTGTCCAGCCTGCTCACACCATTCCAAGTACAAGCGCACACCGCGCAGGTAGCTGGTGATCGTCGTAGGGGATTTGTTGGCCGCTTTGAGCGCCAAGTCCCACGAACCCATCAGGGAGCGCAGGTCGGGCAAAGCTGGCAAACGTTTCTTCATACCCGTTATCTTGGCACAACACGTTGTGGTTATCGGATTATCTCGGGGAACACGCTGAAACTGCACGTCAGCGACATTTACTCAGCAACCCGGTTCCCCAAGGAACTGGCGATC
>CAZOIX010000061.1:0-10875 GCA_964579685.1 uncultured Mycobacterium sp. | reverse complement strand
ATCTACGACCTAAATCGGTGGCCGGGCTGCACGAGTTCACCAACGACCGCCTTGATCCGGCGTGGTGTGGAGGAGTCCTGATTCTGCATCTCTTATCAGACGATCCGGTCGTCGTCGCGCATGCGAGCCGCGTGCTGCTCAAGAATGTCCGCTCCATGACCCGCCAACGCTGGCGGCAGAGCGGATTCCGGAATGCCCACGGCTCGGCCCGCCCTGGCGGCAGCATGCGCAATCTCATGGGTCAGGTCGACGGAACCGCGAACCTGCACGACGAGGAAGCCTTCGACCGGCACGTCTGGGACGACGGCGGATCAGCCGGATGGTTCGCCGGCGGCACGGTCGTGGTCGTACGGCGGATCCGCGCGGAAATGGATTCGTGGGACCAACTCGACCGCACGAGTAAGGAACTCGCCGTCGGTCGTCGCCTCGACACGGGTGCTCCGCTGACTGGCCGACAGGAAGAGGATGAACCCGACCTCGACGCGGCGGTCAACGGCATCCCGGTCATTCCGCCGAACGCCCACATCGCACTCGCTCGGCATCACACCGACGACGAACATTTCCTGCGCAGGCCCTACAACTACGACGATCCTCCCGGCCATGACCGCACGACGGACTGCGGGCTGATCTTCGCGGCGTATCAGCGTGACCCCGCACGGCAGTTCGTCCCGGTGCAGGAACGGCTCGCCGCAGCCGATGCGCTCAATCCGTGGATCACCACGATCGGATCGGCGGTCTTCGCGATCCTGCCCGGCGTGCCTGTGGCCGGCGGTTACCTTGGCCAGTCGCTACTCGAGCCGCGCGGATGAACGCCGGCGCAGCGCGCCGCGCCTCACCGGACATGTCGGCGGCCGGACCTACACTCGCGATGCCTGGCAAAGACACGGGCCGGATGCGCGGCTCGCCGCGCGTGAGCGGAAGGGATGAGCCGAGATGCGATTCGTACACACTGCCGACTGGCAGCTCGGCATGACCCGCTACTTCCTCAACGGTGAGGCACAGCCGCGCTATTCGGCCGCACGACGCGATGTCGTGGCAGGCCTCAACGAGCTGACCGCCCAAACCGGGGCCGAGTTCATCGTCGTTGCGGGCGATGTCTTCGAGCACAATCAACTGGCGCCCCGGGAAATCAGCCAGTCACTGGAAGCGATGCGCGCCGTCGGCGTCCCCGTGTATCTGCTGCCCGGCAATCATGATCCGCTGGATGCCTCGTCGGTGTACACCAGCCCGCTGTTCGTCGCCGAGTGCCCGGAGAATGTGACGGTCCTCGGCCGCCCCGGTGTGCACGAGGTGCGGCCCGGTCTGCAATTGGTAGCCGCGCCCTGGACGTCCAAGGCGCCGTGCGCGGACCCCGTCGCCTCGGTGCTCGACGCTCTGCCCGCCGACGGAGTGGCCCGCATCGTCGTCGGACACGGCGGCGTCGACATCTTCGTTCCCGACAAGGACCGGCCATCGCTTATTCGGCTGGCAGCTCTGGAGGCGGCCATCGCTCGTGGCGCCGTGCACTATGTGGCGTTGGGCGACAAGCACTCTCGTATGCAGGTCGGCTCCACCGGCCGCATCTGGTACTCGGGCTCGCCGGAGGTCACCAACTACGACGACATCGAGACCGATCCCGGTCACGTTCTGGTCGTCGACCTCGACGAGGCCGATCCCGCTTCCCCGGTGGGAGTGGCTGCGCACAAGGTAGGCCGGTGGCGGTTCGTGACACTTCGCCGTTCGGTGGACAGCAGCCGCGACGTCGCCGACCTCGACCTCAACCTGGATCTGATGCCCGACAAGGACCGCACCGTGGTGCGTATCGGATTGACGGGTTCTCTGACGGTGACCGACAAGGCCGCACTCGATGCGTGTCTCGACAAGTACGCACGACTGTTCGCGGCGCTCACCGTGTGGGACAAACAGTCCGACATCGCGGTGACGCCCGCCGACGGTGAGTTCGACGACCTCGGGATCGGTGGGTTCGCCGCTGCGGCGGTCGACGAACTGGTCACCGCGGCCCGGTCCGACCGCGACGACGCCGACGACGCACGTGCGGCCCTGGCGCTGCTGTTGCGGCTGGCCGACAGGGGTGTGGCATGAAACTGCACCGCATGGTCTTGACCAACTACCGGGGCATCGTGCACCGCGAGATCGAATTCCCCGACCGTGGCGTGGTGGTGGTGAGCGGTGCCAACGAGATCGGCAAGTCGTCGATGATCGAGGCGCTGGACCTGCTGCTCGAGGCCAAAGACCGGTCAACCAAAAAAGAGGTCAAGCAGGTCAAGCCGACGCATGCCGACGTCGGCGCCGAGATCACCGCCGAAATATCCACCGGGCCTTATCGATTCGTGTATCACAAGCGGTTCCATAAGCGGTGCGAGACCGAACTGACGGTGCTGGCGCCCCGACGCGAGCAGCTCACCGGCGACGAGGCCCATGACCGTGTCCGGGCCATGCTGGGTGAGACGGTCGACACCTGTTTGTGGCAGGCCCAGCGGGTACTGCAGTCCGCGTCCACCGGGGAGGTGGACTTGGCGGGGTGCGATGCACTGTCGCGTGCCCTGGATATCGCAGCCGGGGAGGCCGTGGAGTCGTCGGCTCAGCCCGCCGCTGCCGACGGCGGCGGCGCGCTGCTCGTCGACCGTATCGAGGCCGAGTATCTCGGCTACTTCACCCGAACGGGCCGTCCTACCGGGCAGTGGGCCGCCGCGATCAGCCGGTTACGAACCGCCGACGAGGAACTGGCCCGTTGCGCTGCCGCCATCGCGGAGGTCGACGACGGGGTTCGGCTGCATGCGGCCCTGACCGACGAACTGGCCCGGTTGGCCGCCCAGCGTACGGCCGCTACTGAACAGCGCGAGGCTGCAGAGAAAGCCGCCGACGCGGTCACTGCGTTGATCCGCGAACTCACGCAGGCCGAACAGCTCGCAGCTGCGGCACAGGAGGGCCACACCGCTGCGGCCAAGTCCGTCGCCGAACGCCGGATACTTCGCGACGACATCGATGAGCGGACCGCCGCCATCACCGGGCTGGAGGCTTCGGCCGCCGAAGCCGCCGACGACCTGAGCACGGCCACCGAGGTCCAGGTCGTTGCCGAGGCCACCGCCCAAAAAGCGCGCACCGAGGTCGAGGCCCCCCAGGGCCGAGTCGTGGACGCCCGCCGGATTCTCGACCAGCTCAGCGACAGCGACGAGGCGGATCGGCTGGCGGGGTTGCTCGTCAAAATCGAAGTCGCGCAACAGGATCTGAAACAAGTCGAAGCCGAGTTGGCCGGTATCTCGCTGACCGGCGCGGCGATGCGCGGTATCGACACGGCTGCGATGGCGGTCGATGTTGCAGCAGCACAACTCGAATCGGCCTCCGCGCGTCTCGAGCTGACGGCTATCGCCGACGTGGTGCTGCAGGTCGACGGTGGGATGGTCACGTGTGAGGCCGGTCAGAGTTGGTCGGTCAATGTCAGCGCTCCTACGGAGATCGAGGTCCCCGGTGTGTTGACCGCGCATCTGCTTCCGGGAGTCCCCGCTTCGGAAACCCAGGCCACACTGGATGCTGCTCGAGCGGTGTTGGCGACTGCGCTGGCCGACGCCGGCGCCGAAAGCGTTGAGGAGGCGCGCACCCTGGAGCAGCGGCGTCATCAATTGGTGACAGCGCGTGATCGACTGTGTGCCACGGTGGAGGCGCTGGTCGGCGATCACGCGGTGGACCAACTGCACACGAGATTGGCTGAGCTGCGTGAACGCCAGCCGACGACGAGTCTCTTCGATATCGACTCCTCCCAGGCCCGTGCGGATCTGGATGCAGCGCAGGCGGCACTGCAGCACGCGGTGACGGACTGCGAGTCACACCGGAAGGTCGCCGAGGCCGCGGCCAGGCAATTGGGGGAGCGCCAGACCCGGGCGACGGTGTTGCGCGAGAAGCTCGCGGCCGCGCAGACCGAGATCGGGCTGGCACGGGACCGGTTGGCCATGCAGCGTGCGACGGCCACCGACGAAGAATTGACCGAAAAGGCAGCGGCGGCCCAGGAACAGTCGCGCCGGGCCGCTGCCCTCGTCGCCGAGCTCGCCGCTGAGTTGTCGCACACGTCGCCGGATGCCGTCATGGCGGCGCGCGACGACGCGATCGGCCGCGCGGACGAGTTGGACGGCCGATACGACGAGGTCGCCGACGCGCTGCGGGAGGTGACAACGCAGCTGACGGTGTACGGCACCGAAGGGCGCAAAGGGCAATTGGACGCGGCGGAAACCGAACGCGAGCACGCCGAGGGACAGTATCTGCGGGTGCAGCGACGGGCCCGGGCTGCGGAACTGCTGCGCTCGGTGGTCGCGCGTCACCGCGACGCCACCCGGCTGCGCTACGTCGACCCGTTCCGCACCGAGGTGGAGCGGCTCGGCCGGCTGGTCTTCGGCGCCGGTTTCGAGGTCGAGATCGACAGTGACCTGAAGATCTGCAGCCGCACATTGTCGGGCCGCACCGTGCCCTACGAATCGCTGTCCGGCGGGGCCAAGGAGCAACTGGGCATCGTGGCCCGGCTGGCCGGCGCGGCCCTGGTCGCCAAGGAGGACACCGTGCCGGTGGTGATCGACGACGCGCTGGGATTCACCGACGCCGATCGCCTCGTCAAGATGGGTGCGGTGTTCAATGCGGTCGGCGGCGACGGCCAGGTGATCGTGCTGACGTGCAGCCCGCAGCGGTATGCCGCCGTCGAGGGTGCCCACCACATCGCGCTGTCCGCCTGATCCGCTATCTCGCGGGATGTCGCCCCGGCCGCGTCGCGGGCTCCTAGACTCCGGCGGATGGATGCCGACTACATCGTGGTGGGAACGGGCTCGGCCGGCTCCGTGGTGGCCAATCGCCTCAGTGCGGATTCGTCCGTGGAGGTCGTGGTGCTCGAAGCGGGGCCGACCGACAAGGACAAGTTCATCCACATACCGGCGGCCTTTTCGAAGCTGCTGCGCAGCCCAGTGGACTGGGACTACCTGACCGAGCCGCAGAAGGAGCTCGACGGGCGCGAGATCTACTGGCCGCGAGGCAAAATGCTCGGCGGGTCCTCATCGATGAACGCCATGATGTGGGTGCGGGGCTTCGCCGCAGACTACGACGAGTGGGGCGCGGCCGCAGGCGAGCAGTGGGACTACGCCCACCTCGAACCGTATCTCCGACGCCTCGAGAACGGCCCGCTGTCGATCGCACCTCAGCGAAGCCCCCGCACGTCCACCGCCGCGTGGCTGAAGGCCGTCCAGGAGTGCGGCTATTCAATCGAGGATCCCAATCAAGCTGCGCCGGAAGGCTTCTGCGAGACACTTGTCACCCAGCGTCGCGGTGCCAGATGGAGTACGGCCGATGCGTACCTGCGGCCTGCGCTGAAGCGCCCGAACCTGACTCTGCTGACCGAGGCCACCGCGACGAAGGTGCTCTTCGACGGTCGCCGTGCCGTGGGCGTCGAGTTCGACAAGGGTGGTGCCAGGCAGTCGGTGCGGGCACGGCGCGAGGTGGTGTTGTGTGGTGGCGCGATCAACACCCCACAGTTGCTGATGCTCTCCGGGATCGGTGATCGGGATCAGCTCGACGAGCACGGCATCGACGTGGTGGCGCCGTCGTCGGGCGTCGGCGCCAATCTGCTCGACCATCTGATCGTTCCGCTGGGGTTCGACGTGCCCAGCGACACGCTTCACGCCGCGGAGAAGCCGCTGGAATTGCTGAACTACCTGGTCCGCAGGCGGGGCATGCTGACCTCCAATGTGGGCGAGGCGTACGGGTTCGTGAAGAGCCGCGCGGACCTCGAACTGCCCGATCTCGAGTTGATCTTCGCCCCCGCGCCGTACTTCGAGGAAGGTCTGGGCGACCCCTATCCGGGCCATGCGGTCGTCATGGGTCCCATCCTGGTGAAACCGCACAGCAGTGGCACCATCAGGTTGCGTTCCGCGGACCCGAACGACAAGCCCATCATCGATCCGCGGTATCTCACCGACCCCGCAGGCGCGGACCGCGCAGCGTTGATGGCCGGACTACGGATGTGCGCGACGATCGCGGCATCACCCGCGCTGCGCGGCATCATCGGTTCGATCGCACGACCACTGAACGCGACAGTGCTTGACGACGAGACTCTGGAGCGAGCGCTGAACTCGTTGTCGCACACGCTCTATCATCCCGTGGGTACCTGTCGGATGGGAAGCGACGACGCCAGCGTCGTCGACCCGCATCTGAGGGTTCGCGGCGTCGACGGAGTCCGAGTCGCCGACGCGTCGGTGATGCCGACCATCATCCGTGGGCACACCCATGCGCCCAGCGTGCTGATCGGGGAGAAGGCCGCGGACCTGATCGGCTCCGCTTAGCGGCGTTACTCAGCCCGCCACCGCCAACACCTCGTCGAAGCCTTCCGCAAGGCAGTCCTGGAAAATGTCGTAGTCGGGGATCGCGCCGGTGTCGACGTTGATACCGAAGTTGCAGGTGTCGACATAGGTCAGCAGCGTGATGTTGACCGCTGCGCCGATCGTCGGGCCGAACGCATACTGGGCGCGCACGGATGCACCGCCGAGGTATACCGGCACCGGGATTCCGGGCACGTCACTGGCGACGAAGTCGACATGGCGGAGAATCGAGCCGATATACCAGCGCGGCATCAGGTTGAGCATTCCCGCGATGACCTGGGTATGCGGTAGCGACCTCTCGTGGCGTACATTTCCTGCGCGCGAGTGGATCTCGCTGATCCGTTCCGAAGGGTCGGCCACTCCTGCCGGGACATCGAACCGCATCAGCGTGATTCGGTTGCCGCCCGCTCCGTCGGCCTCGGTGCGCAGGCTGATCGGCATCGCCAGGTGCAGGTCATCGATCTGTACACCGTGCTTCTCGTGGTAACGGCGCAGGCCGCCTGTCACCCCCGCCACGAATGCGTCGTTGAGGGCGCCACCCCCGCGGTGGGCCGCGTCCCGCAGCTGGGGCATGGGGACCTGGTATACGCCGAGGTGGCGAACAAGACTGCGGCGCTTCATGATCGGCGAACCGGTGCGATTGACAGGACGGATCGTCCGGTACACGGAAGCCGCCGTCGCGCTGGCTGCGTTGAAGGTGGCGCGGGGACGGCGGACACCGCTGTACAACAGCGCCGGTGCCGACCGGAGGGCACTGGTGAGCGCCGTGCCCGCCAGTTGTGCGTCGTAGCGGAGAGCATCCACTTGGCCATCGAGCCACGACCGTTCGGAGGCGTGCGGCTCTGCCGGAAGCGGAGCGCGGCGGCCTGGGACTTGGTCGATGTCAAACAGGGTCATCCCGATCTGGACACCTCCGACGCCATCGGTGAGCCCGTGGTGGAACTTGCACAGCAACGCGGCCCCACCGTCGGCCAGGCCGTCGATCAGGGTGACTTCCCATAACGGGCGGGCCCGGTCGAAGTCAGCCATCTGCGCAAGGCGGGCCATCTCCAAGACGGTGTCCAGAGTCCCGGGTGTCGGTGCGGTCACCCGGCGCATGTGGAAGTCCACGTCGAAGTCGGGAGCCATCTCCCATCGCGGCGGCGCCGGCGCCGGCGACTCCACGACTCGTTGCCGGAACATCGGCAGCGTCCTGCTGATCAGGTCGAGCCGGTTTCGTATCTCGTCCCAGTCGGGCAGCGTGTCGAGCACGATCACGGTCACCACGGTCGACCTCAATCGCGGATCGCTTTCCATCGCCCACGTGAAAGCGTCGGTGTTGCGCATGAATGCAGTCATCGCGTCCTCCGGATTCACGTTATGACCCCGCACCCGGCCTTGTCGTCACTCCTGGCGCGACTCGGGACTTTGTTCCCTCGAACTTGCTACCGAGGTCCCACGTGATGGACTGCGGTTGGCCGGTCAGCCTGCGGGCTCGGCATCCGGGCGCAGCGCTTTGCGCGTCGCACTGGCCAGCACCTCGGGGCCGGTTCGCAGCGCCTTCCGCCATGGTGCGACACCGTCGATTTCGATCTGGATCGTGAAACTCAGCACGGTCCGGATGAGGACGATCATCCCGAGGACCGCGGCTTCGGTCAGCGACGGTGTCGATGTCACGGTCTTGACGATGTCCGCCGCGACAAGCAGTTCGAGGCCAAGAAGAATCGCTCCACCCAGTGACTCCCGGCAGGTCTTGAAGGCGCGACTACCGCTGCCGGTGCGCTTCCATGTGACGATCGACAGCGCGAAGGCGAATACGAACCCGATCACCATCGACAGCACCCCAAGCACCTCGAACGCCTGGGTTGCCCACTTGAAGAAGTCGTCAGTTCGCACGTTGCCTCGGCTCCGGTCCTGCGCGTGGAGTGATCGATCCGTTCCGCGACTCTATAGAACCCGGGGCTGTCGGTGGCGGCACAATGGAGATGATGACGATGAACGCCAGACGCCGCCGGGCGCATGACAAACTCGCGGCACTGCCCGGTGTTCGCGCAATACGGCGGCCGGTGTGTGGCGGCGCGGATGGCGAGTTCGACCTCTACTACGTGCGGGCCGGCCGAAAGTCCCTGCATCCCCTGGTCGTCATCCCCGGCGGTCCCGGAGCCGCATCGGTGGCCTTGTACAGGGGCTTTCGTCGCCGTGTCGCCGCCGAAGGCCTGGACGTGATCATGGTCGAGCACCGCGGTGTGGGCATGTCACGCCATGACGATCGCGGCGCCGATCTCCCGCCGGAGGCCTTGACGATCGACCAGGTCGTCGACGATGTGGCTGCGGTGCTCGACGATGCCGGCGTCGACAAGGCGGTCGTCTACGGCACGTCGTACGGTACCTATCTCGCAGCTGGTTTCGGCGTCCGTCACCCCCACAGGGTGCAGGCGATGGTCCTGGACTCGCCCGTGCTTTCCGCGCATGACATCGACGCCGTCCGTGACGAAACCCGTCGGCTGCTCTGGAGCGGCGAAGACCCCGAGACCGCCGACCTGGCGCCCAAGGTGCGCCGGCTCGTCGGCGACGACCAGTTGACGCCGGCGGCCACCCAGCTGGCGATGGCCGTCTACGGTTTCGCCGGGCCCACACTGCTGCAACGCCAACTCGACCTGCTGCTGACCGGCAGGCACTGGTTGTGGTCGGGTATGGCGCTGGCCTCCCGTCTGGTGCTCGAGCGCAAGGCGCCGTATCGGCATGAACCCGACCTGGTGAACCGCATTGCCTACCGCGAGCTCAACTATGGTGCCACGCCGGACGGCAAGCCGTTGGATCCCGCGGTGGCCTATCGCGAAGCTGACACGGGCACAACTGAATTCGACGCGGAGCCCTTCGATCTGGCCGCCGAGATGCCGAACTTCACGTGGCCGACGGTGGTGATCTCGGGGGGTCGCGACCTGATCACTCCGCCCACGGTCGCTCGCCGGGTCGTGTCGCTGATCCCCAACGCGGTGTTGGTCAGCCTGCCGACCGCTGGTCACAGCATCGTCGATCTTCGCGAAGCCGCTGCCCTCGACATCGTCGAGGCCCTTTACGACGGCACGGCCGAGCGTCTGCCCGAACGCGAGGCCGCGCTGGATTCCAAACCCGCCGGGCTGGGGGTCCGGGCATTGATCTGGGGTATCGAGGCGGCCGCGGCCCTGGAGGCGGCGGTGCCGGCGGCAGTTCCCCGAACCGTGCGCCGCGCTACTTCATGAAGCCGATCTTCGTGTAGTCGGCGTCGGCGAGGCCGAATGCACCGAAGTTCGCCAAATTGCTTCGCACCGCGATGTTTCCGGTCGACTGCGTCAAGGGAAGGCTGAAGACCTCTTCGAACAACATCTTGTCGAGCTCGTTGGCCAGCGTTCGGGCTTTGACGGGATCGAGTTCGCCGACTGTCTCCTCGATCTTGGCGTCGACCTCCGGGCTGCTGATCTTGCCGAAGTTGCTCTCCGCATCCGTGCGGTAGATCTGGGTCAGGCTCGCGAGCGGGAATGCGTCACCGCTCCAGGCGAACTGGGCGATGTCGAAGTTGCCGACCGTGACGTAGTCGGTGAAGAAGCCCGCCGCAGGCCGGATGTCCAGATCGAGCTTGACGCCGATCTGGGCGAGATTGTTCTGCGCGATCTGACCGTATTGTCGCGTCCCGAGCGAGTCGAAGAGCACATCGCGTATGACCAGTTGCCGACCGTCCTTCTCACGGAACTGTCCATTCATTTTCCAGCCCAGCCCGTCGAGTACCTGCTTGGCCTTCTCGGGATCGAAGGCGACGACACCGCTGTTGTCCTGGTAGCCCTCCTGGCCGGCGACGTAGATGTGGTTGTTCAACGGCACCGGGTTGTCGGCGAGTCCACGCTGCGTCACCGCCGCGATGGTGTCGCGGTCGATGCCCATGGCGACGGCACGTCGCAGAGCCGGATCGGCCAGGATCCTGCCCGGTGCACCGTTGAACGTGAAGTGATACCAGCTGAGACCCGGGGCACGGCGGACCGAGACCCCATTGGTGCGGCGCGCAATCTCCATCTCGTCAAGCGTGGCGAGGCCGGTGGCGTCGATCGTGTTGTTCTGCAGCGCGGGAATCCGCGCCGCGTCGTCGAGCACGAGGTACGTGATGCTGTCCAAGAGGGGCTTCTCACCCCACCATTTGGGGTTGCGTGTCAGCGTGATCCGCTTCGCACCGCGGTCAAGCTTGGAGATGATGAAGGGCCCTGCCGACGGGCCTGGCCCGTTGAGCTGCGCGCGGTTGAACGCCTCCGGGGTGGCCGTCGACGACTTCGGCAGGAGGACGGTGCTGCCCGCGAACATGCCCTTCCAGTCGGACCAGGGCTCGGAGAACGTGATAACCGCCTGCCGGTCGTCGGTTCCGCGCTCCACTTTCTCGACGCGGTCGCTGCCGTTGGTGGCCGCGATCGCGAACCCCTTGTCCTTACCGCTGGTCGCGTTGATCTGGGACTGGATGTCCTCCCAGGTGATCGGGGTGCCGTCGCTCCACACCGCCCTCGGGTTGATGGTGTAGGTGACG
>CAZOIX010000060.1:0-11106 GCA_964579685.1 uncultured Mycobacterium sp. | reverse complement strand
GGAGGATAGGGGACTCCGTCGCTCGCTGGCGCTCGCTCCTCCCCGAATCCACCAGCCCCGAGAGCGACCAGGAGCCCCTCGTCAGCGGACAGCACGAAGGAGCCCCTCGGCATGCATGTGCCGAGGGGCTCCTGATCGCTGGCGGAGGATAGGGGATTCGAACTGTTCATCGCGGGTTTGCGCGAAGAATCGAATCATGACGAGAACGCCCAGAAACGGAGGGGAAAACGCTCGCTGCCACACCGAGAGATTCATCAGGATTCGTGGATCGACACCCCGGGTAGCACCTGAGTTAGCATCTGGGGGCCAAAGCGAAACGTACGCAGCAGCGAGAGAATGTGGCGGGCCGGGAGCCCGACTCTTGGCGCGCATGATGAGTACGCGCGTTCCCACAGGCGAGAAAGTTCATGAAGCGATTCGTGGAGAGTGGACTCGGGTCCGGGGGGCCCTTCCCACGCGATCACTCGCGAATCGGTGAGTCTGGGTCGACCATCTGATTTTCCCGGTAGCCGCTCTCAGCGATCTGCTAGTCGTGTTCTCTAAAGCAACGCGCATAGGGGCTCACCGTGAACACCACCGAGCGACAGCAGCCACGAGATGACGCCACTTCGCCGCGCAACCAAGGGCCGGAAGGCCGGGGTCAAGTCCCCGGTGGTGGTGTAGTGCTGCGTGATCCTTTCGGGGTCAGGCGGTGAGTGCGGGTAGGTCCTCCTGGTTGATGTCGGTGCCGGTGTTGGCGACGATGGTCATGCGGGATTTGGTGAGGATGTCCAGGCCGAGGTAGCGGCGTCCTTCGGCCCATTCGTCGGTCTGTTCGGCCAGGACGGCGCCGACGAGGCGGATGATGGCGTCGCGGTTGGGGAAGATCCCGACCGAGTCGGTGCGCCGGCGGATTTCGCGGTTCAAGCGTTCGTTAGGGTTGTTGGACCAGATCTGCTGCCAGAGCCCTTCGGGGAAGCTGGCGAAGGCGAGGATGTCCTCGCGAGCTCCGGCCAAGTGCTCGGCGACGTCGGGAAGGCGATCCTCGACGTAGTCGATGAGCCGATCGAACTGCGCGGTCACTGCTGGTGCGTCGGGCTGGTCGTAGACGCTGTGGAGCATCGCCTTGACCGCCGGCCACATGCTCTTGGGTGTCACGGACATCAGGTTCGCGGCGTAGTGGGTTCGGCAGCGTTGCCAGGCCGCTCCGGCAGGTTCGCCGCGATCGCGTCCTTCAACCCGGAGTGGGCGTCAGAGGTGCCGAGCCGGACTCCGGTCAGGCCGCGGGCGACCAGGTCGGCGAAGAACGTGTTCCATGCCGGCCCGGTCTCACTGGTGGCAACGCGTAGCCCCAGGACCTCACGGCGGCCGTCGGCGTTGACGCCGGTCGCGATCAGCACGACGGAGTTGACGACCCGGCCGCCTTCGCGGACCTTCATCGTCAACGCGTCCGCGGCGACGAACGTGAACGGTCCCGCATCACCCAGGGGCCGGTGGCGGAACTCCTCGACGATCTGGTCCAGGTCAACGGCCATCCGCGAGACCTGCGACTTCGACAAGCTGTTGATCCCGAGCGTTTTGACCAGTTTGTCCATCCGGCGCGTCGAAACGCCAGCCAGATAGCAGTCGGCGACAACGGTGATCAGCGCCGTTTCGGCTCGTTTTCGGCGCTCGAGGAGCCACTCAGGAAAGTAGGGGTCTGCTCAACCAGCGGCGCTGGGCCACCCGTCAAGAACTCCGCCTGGCGATCGTGGTCTGGATCGAACGCAAGTACCACCGCCCACGCCCACAGGACTCACTCGGCGGTACACCCCATCGAATACGAGAACATGATCACCACTAGCGCAGCAACCGCTGCCTAGACCGAACCTGTCACCGATTCCTGCACTACGCCCGATCGTTGCAATGACTCGATCGATCAGGTCACTCTGTTCGTGCTGCATCGGGATTCCGCAGTGCGGGATCAGACGATAGACGCTACGAACGGCAACACGCTGACGGCGAAGACGTCGTTGTCGTCCCCTACGACCATATGTCCCGATGAAACCTCGACCAGCGTGGCGGTGGCCACACGGTCTAGGAAGTCCTGCGCGGCTTCTGGTGTCACCACGTCCGACTCGGAGCCTCGGATGAGTAGGGTCGGGATCGAAATGTTCTCCGCAGCTCTGTCTAGTCGGTTCGTGAACTCCGTCGGGGTCACTTGGCTGTCCTGCTTCAGAAATGCGGGGTCCCAGTGCCAGTACCAGCGTCCGTTCTGGGCCTGCCGGACGTTTTTGCGCAACCCTTCGAGCCGAGGTTTGCGTGGTCGTGGATTATACTCCTTGATCGCGTCGGCGACCTCGTCGAGGTTGGCGAATCCGTCAGCGTGGTGTCGCATAAACGAGATAATGCGCTGCGCCCCGATCGGTGACGCGTGAGGGGCGATATCCACCAAGACAAGCCCGCTGGCTCGTGCGCCGAACTCGCCAACCGCGAGGAGTGCTGACAAGCCACCAAGCGAGGCCCCCAGAAGCACGGGTGGCTCCGGAAAAGTAGTGTCGAGCACAGCTGCCAGATCTCGTGCGAAGGTAGCCAAGTCATAGTCACCGTCCGGGGCCCGCTCGCTGTCACCGTGGCCACGGGCGTCGTATGTCGTGACGGCGGCGCCGGCTGCGGACATTCGTGCCGCGGCAATGTCCCACGAGTGACGTGTTTGACCACCACCGTGGAGCATCAGTAGTGGAGGAAGCGTCGGTGTCGCCGGGATCCAGCGATTGCCGGCGAGACGGTTCCCGTGGATCCCTGTCATGCTCAGGTCTGTCATCGCGACGGGACCTGCCGATTCATGGTTCTTGGTGGTCAACGTCATCTCCCTTGTGAGAACGGTCCGATCATTGCTGGCGCAGACGTCCACGACACGGTCAACAGACGATCGGCGCGTGGACCCCGTCCCGCGCCCCGTGGACACACAGTCGTCTTAGCTCGACCGAGACAGCTGATTGGTTCGCTGAGCGAGGGACTTCGCGACCGTGAGGGGGACAGGTCGTGCGTCGATGCGCTGCCCTGCAAAGAAGCTGAGCCGCACGCGCGGCCACTCAAGTGCGGACGGTCTCTCGGAAGAGAACCCTGGTTGCCAGCGGTAGCGGCAGTCACAGGAACTCGAGGCTCACATGCTCGGAGCTCGGTCGCGCTTGGCATGTCAGCACGATGCCGGCCTGGATCTCCGAGGGGTCCAGTGCCCACGTTGACTCCATCTCCACCGTTCCGGAGATGGTCCGAGCCTTGCACGTTCCGCAGATCCCGTTGCGGCACGAGTACGGCGCGTCTGCTCGTTTCGCGAGCACCCCGTCGAGGATCGAGCCGGCCAGGTCACCGCCGGTGAGGACGGTTCGGCTTCCGTTGAGCAGGACCTCGACCTGCGTTCCCTGGTCGGACGCGGGGAGTTCGCGACGTACGAGTGCCCGGCCGGCGTGGAACAGCTCGCGATGGATGCTCAGCGGATCGACGTCGTGTGCCAGCAGCACGGTCTCCACGGCACTCATGGCCTCCATCGGCCCGCACAGGAACCATTCGTCGACCCCCGCGGGATCCACGAGGGCGGCCAGCAGCGACTCGGTCCGGTCCTGGTCGATCCGGCCGTTCTGCAACGACACGGTCCGCTCCTCACGAGAGAAGACCTGGATCACGTGGAGCCGGTCCAGGTACCGGTCCTTCAGCGAGGCGATCTCGTCGAGGAACATCGTGCTGGACGCGCTGCGATTGCCCAGGATGAGGGTGGCTCGGGTGTGCGACGCGGTCGCCAGGTGGGTCGCGATCATCGACAGCGTCGGGGTGATACCGCTCCCGACGGCGACCATCGCGACGTGGTCGGGCGCCCGCTGCGCGAGAGACCGGCCGAAGCTTCCCGCAGGGGAGGAGACCTCTACGACGTCGCCCACCCGCAGCCCGGTGGTGATCCAGGTCGACACGACTCCGTCGGTGATGCGGCGTACGCCGATCCGGATGTCGCCCGAACCCTCGGGGGCGCAGATCGAGTAGGTGCGGCGGTGCTCCACTCCGTCGACCGATCGGCGGACGATCACGTGCTGGCCGGCCGTGAACCGGTACCCCGCGGCGAGAGACGCGGGGATCGCGAAGGTCACGGCCACGGCGTCGTCGGTCAGCGCCTCGATGGACGTGACGACCAGGGGATGGAAGGTGGCGGTGCTGCCACCGGTCGCGGTGGTCGCGTCGACGGTGTCGATCATGAGGTCTTCCTGACAGGGGAGGTGGAGGCGACCGTCTTGAAGGCTTCGTAGGTCTCGTGGCACGACCGGCACCGGTGCAAGGACTTGCAGGCCGAGGATCCGAACCACGAGACCGTCTCGGTCTCGGTGGAGTCGCAGACGGGGCAGGGGACGGTGACGTCGGACAGGGAGTCGTCGGCGCGAGTCGACGACAGAGGCACGAAGACCGCTCCGGAGGCTGCCCGCTCGGAGGGCGGAGTGATCCCACCGGCCTGGAGCAGCTCGCGGCCGCGCTCGGTCACCCAATCGCTAGTCCACGGCGGATGTGCCCGTCGCATGACCTTGGGGTCGCGATGCCCGTGGGCCGTGAGGGCCGCCTCGATGTCGTGACAGATGGCCTCGAAGGCCGGGCATGCGCCGTAGGTCGGTGTCACCTCCACGACGATCCGACCCTCCTCGCACCGCACGTCGCGGACCAGCCCCAGGTCGCCGATCGTGATGTCACCCAGCTCCGGGTCCAGGACGGATTCCACCACGAGGCGTGCCTGTGCCGCCGCTGTCGTGCTCACCACGTCGCACCGGGATGCGCGCGATGCAGGTACTGCATCTCGGCGAGCAGGCTGGTGAACGACTCGAGGTGGTTTCCCTGCCGGCCCTGAGGACCCGTGGGCGCGACCAATTGGGGAAGCGTGAGGCCGAGACCGGCCAGCTCGGCGTACAACCGGTCCGTCCAGGCCGCACCGACCCGCGCGTGGTCCGGAATGACTCCCGCACCGGAGAGCTCAGTCACCAACGTGTCGGTGACTAGCAGCTCGCCCAGGTGGGGCCAGATCGCGGCGAACCCCTTCTCCAGACGCTCGGCGCTCTCGAGGGTTCCGCCCGCCAGCCGTGCGGCCCAGGCGGTGGCGTACCTGAGGTGATAGCGGCACTCGCGCTCGGCGCCTGACCCGAACTCGGCCAGGACCGACTGGTCCGACGCAGCCCAGGCACCGTACAGCTCCGTCTCCCACAGGGCGATGCACACGAGCTTCGCCACGGTCTGGCCGAAGTCGCCGTTCGGCAGCTCGAACACCCGGGCATTGGAGAACTCCATCTCGGAGCGGCCGAACGCCAGGTCGTCCTCGGTCCGGCCCTGGCCTTCACGCTCGCCCACTGTGGTGAGGAGCGTGCGCGCGTGGCCGATGTGGTCCAAGGCGATGTTGAGCAGGGCGACGTCATCCTCGATCCGCGGTGCGCGCGCGACCCATTCGCACAGGCGCTGGCCGTGCACGAGGCTGTCGTCGGCGTGGCGAAGGAGATACGAGGTGAGTGCCTCCTCCGTGGTGATCGTGGGTGCGCCGTTCACAGGTTCAGTCCGTCCGGAACGTGGTAGTGCGAGGCGTGGCGGTACGGCTTGGTGGCCGCCGTCTCGAAGAACTCACTGCGCTCGGCAGGGTCGGAGGCGGCGATGTCGGTCGAGCGCACTGCCCAGATGCTGACTCCCTCGCTGCGGCGCGTGTAGAGGTCCCGCGCGCTGAGCACGGCGATCTCGGCGTCAGGGGCGCGCAGGCTCCCGACGTGCACGTGCGACAGGCCCCGCGCGGGGCGGACGAAGACCTCCCACAGCGGCTCGGTGTACGTGGACATCAGCTGGCCTCCCTCGACGCGACTTCACGGTCCTCGTAGGCCTGCATGGCTTCACGGACCCATGCACCGTCCTCGTGGGCTGCGCGGCGGTGCTCGCGGCGCTGGGTGGCGTAGGGGCCCTCGCCGCGCAGGTTCGCCGTGAACTCCTCGAGATCCATCAGCGTGAAGTCGTAGTGCCCGTCGTCACGGAGCTTGAGAGCCGGGTCGGGGATCGTCAGACCGAGCACGTCGGCCTGCGGTGCAGCCATGTCGACGAAGCGTTGACGCAGCTCGTCGTTGGTGTAGCGCTTGATGCCCCACCTCATGGAGTCGGCAGTGCGGGGCGAGGCGTCGTCGGGCGGGCCGAACAGCATGAGCGCCGGCCACCACCATCTGTTCAGCGCGTCCTGTGCCATCTGCCGCTGCTGCGGCGTACCCGCGACCAGTGCCTGCATCGCCTCGAATCCCTGACGCTGGTGGAAGCTCTCCTCCTTGCACACCCGTGCCATGGCGCGGGCGTACGGCCCGTAGGAGCACCGGGCGAGCGGGACCTGGTTGACGATGGCAGCGCCGTCGCCGAGCCAGCCCATCGCAGCGACGTCTCCCCAGGTGGGCATGCCGTAGTCGAAGCTCATGGCGTACTTGTGCCGGCCCGAGTGCAGGCCTTCGAGCATCTCGGCTCGATCGGTGCCCAGGGTCTCCGCCGCGCCGTACAGGTACAGCCCGTGCCCGGCTTCGTCCTGGACCTTCGCCAGCAAGATGGCCTTGCGCCGAAGACTGGGTGCGCGGGTGATCCAGCCGCCCTCCGGTTGCATCCCGATGATCTCGGAGTGGGCGTGCTGCGCGATCTGCCGGCTCAGCGAGGCCCGGTACTTGTCAGGCATCCAGTCGGAAGGCTCGATCTGTCCACCCGTCCGGACTATCTCCTCGAACATCTCTTCGTTGGTCACAGTCATCTGCCAACACTCCTTACCAATTGGTAAGTCAGATTACGTACGAATGACCCGGCGCGCAAGCGACGAGTCCTGTTAAGGTCGTCAGATGTCGTCCAAGGCCGGAGGCGGAGCGTCGCCCAGGGCACGCGATCCGCTCCGCAGAACCCTCGATGCGGACGCCGTGGCGACCACGGCATTCGAGCTGTTCAGTCGCCATGGATACGACGCGACCTCGCTCGACCAGGTCGCTTCGGCGCTGGGCGTCTCCAAGGCGGCGATCTACTACCACCACGCCGGCAAGGAAGCCATCCTCCGACACGGCCTCGACGCCGCCATGGGGGCGCTGGAGTCGATGCTCCAGGAGGGCGTGTTCCAGTCCACCGAGACTCCTCCACTCGAGCGATTCGCCTATCTGGTGCGTCGCGGATGCCAGATCGGGCTGGACCACAAGGCGACGGTTCAGGTCCTGCTTCGACTCAAGGGGAACTCCGAGCTCGAACGATCCCTGCTCGAGCGCCGGCGAGCCTTCGACGCAGCGGCCGCCGCCATCTTGCAGCAGGCCGTGACGAGGGGCGACCTGCTTGCCGGAAGCAACCCGATGGTCCTCGCGAGCCTGTCGATCGGCGTGATCAACACGCTGGTGGAGTGGTACCGGCCCGACCGGGCGATTCCGACGGGTGAGCTGGTCGAGGTCGTGGTGCGGTTCGTGATGAACGGTCTGCCGCGCACCGGCGCCGAGCCCATCTAGGTCATCGGCGCGGGTCGACTACGTCGCGTTCGTCCGGTGGACGTCGAAGCGCTCGCCGGTCAGGGCCATTCGACGCAGGAGCGACGGGGGCTCGAACCGTGCGACATCGCCGGTTTCCGAGACCATCGCGTCGCCCAGTGCGATAGCTACGTCGAGCCCGATCAGGTCGAGGATGCTCAGGGGGCCCATCGGGTGCCCGCACCCGGCCGTGAAGGTGAGATCGACGTCGCGCGCCTCGCCCAGACCCGCCTCCACCGCACGGACGGCATCGAACAGGAACGGGATCAGCATCCGATTCAGGATGAAGCCGGCGACGTCCTCGACCCGGACGTGCCGAACCCCCAGGGTGTCGAGGAAGTCCGCGGCGGACCGGGCGCTGGCGGCCGAGACGTCGCGACGCGTCACCAGCTCGCAGAATCGAAGCCGGTGAGGCGGATTCATGAAGTGCAGGCCGACCAGCCGCGCCCCGGCGTCGTGATCGGGATCGATCCGCTCGAGCGGAAGTCCGAGGGTGATGGTGCCGATGAGGGCCTCACGCGGGGCCAGTTCGACGGCACGAAGCACGACCGTCTGCTTCTCCTTGGCGATCTGGGGCGTCGCGTCGATTACGACACTGCAGTTCAGCAAGGCCTCGTCGACCTCGGCGCCGACGATGCAATCGGCGACCGACGGGTGGCGTGATCGCACGAGTTCCACTCCACGCGCGAGCGCGTCCGGCGATCGGTCGGCCAACCGGACGCTCAGCCCGACCTCGAGGCACAGGCGCGCGACCCCCGTGCCCATCGCGCCCGCTCCGATGATCGCCACAGTTTCCGTCATGAGCCGTCCTCGTCGAATTTATGGTGGTCCACTTCACAATCAGGCAGATCCAGATGTAGTCTACTAACCGATCGGTTAGGAGACTTTCAATGGCTTTGATCATAGGTGACCTTCCACGCGTTAATGCGTGTCGACGCCCCGACGGCGTGGCGCTCGTCGACCAGAGGTCTCGAAGGACCTGGCATGAGCTCGACCGTCGCGTCGACCGTCTCGCGCGCGTCCTGTTGGAGCACTTCGCCCTCGGCGAGCAGGAGACGGTGGCGATCCTGTCCGAGAACCGCAACGAGTACGTCGAGCTGATGTTCGCGGTTTCGAGGGCGCGCCTGCGATGGACGGGACTCAACACGCGGCACCACCACGACGAGATGTCGTACCAGCTGGTCGACAGCGAGGCTCGAGTCCTCATCCACGATGCGCACTTCCGTGACGTCGCCGTCGAGCTCGCCTCGGAGCTCGGCCTGCTCACGGTCGAGCTCGGCGACGCGTACGAGACCCTGCTGCTGGCTGCGCGCGACGTGCTGTTCGAGTCACACGGTGACGAGGACCTTCCCTACGCGCTCACCTACACGTCGGGCACGACAGGAGCGGCGCGTGGCGCGTTGATCACGAGCCGCAACGACCTCGCGCTGGCCGCCAGTCTCGTGGTCGCCACCGAGACCCGCGTCGACGACGTGTTCTGCGTGATGCTGCCGCTGTTCCACAAGGGCGGACAGTTCTCGACGATGCACCCCATGAGCCTGGGGCAGACGCTGGTCGTCCTCACCTCGCCCGACCCCGCCGTGGCCTTCGAGGCCATCGAGCGCGAGGGCGTCTCCGTCTTCGTGTCAGTGCCCACGGTGATGCGCATGCTCGTGGAACACCGCCGCGGCGCCGGGGCAGGACACGACCTGTCGTCGATCCGACACGTCGCCTACGGGTCAAACCCGATCCCCATCGATCAGATCCGCGACTTCTCGGAGACGTTCGAGTGCGATCTCTCGCAGATCGGGGGGATCGGCACCGAGGGAGGGATCGGACTGTCCCTGTCGAGCAGGGACCACCGCGTGGCCCTGGAGCAGCCCGATCGCGAGCACATCCTGCGGTCCTGCGGGACGGTCCAGCCCCGGGTCGAGATGCGACTCGTGGACGAGAAGGGGCGCGAGGTCGGCACCGACGAGATCGGCGAGATGATCTTCCGCGGGGATGCCTACATCCCGGGCTACCTCAATGCGCCGGAGGCGAACGCGCGGCTCTGGCGCGACGGCTGGCTCTACTCGGGTGACCTCGGTCGGCGTGACAGCGACGGCTACGTCTATTACGTCGAGCGGCTGGGCGGGCGCATCAAGACCGGCGGTGAGTCGGTGCTCGCGCGTGAGGTCGAAGAGGTGCTGATGTTGCACCCGAGCGTCGAGTCGGCGTCCGTGCTGGGTGTGCCCGACGAGCGCTGGGGCGAGGCGATCACCGCCGTGGTCGTGCTGACGCCGGTGGCCGAAGAGGCCGACGACATGGAGTCGCTGCTGCGCGACCACGTCCGGTCGCACTTGTCGGGCTACAAGGTCCCGAAGACGATCCACTTCGTCGAGCAGATGCCCTTGACGGCCCTGGGCAAGATCGCGCGGGGTGTGGTCAAGGACCTGGTCCGTTCGCGATCCGGGCAGCCGACGGCGGTCGGCGGGTGAGGCGGCTCGTCGACACGTGGTTCGACGCGCTCGAGATCGGCATGGAGGAGACGACGCGCGGACGCACGATCACCGAGGCCGACGTCGTCAGCTGGTGCGCCCTGACCGGCGACTGGTTCGTACTTCACAGCGACGTGGAGTACGCGAAGCGCTCCGCCTTCGGTCAGCGACTAGTCCCGGGAATGCAGGTCCTGGCCTACACCGGAGGGCTCGGTGTGCCGGCCGACGCGGAGGCCATCGTGGCCAACTACGGCACCGATCGCGTCCGCTACCCCAAGCCGACCTTCATCGGGGACACGATCCGGTGCGTCATCACCGCGGCCGAGCTCAGTGTGCGCGACGAGTCGACCGGCGTGGCCACGTTCGAGTGGTGCGCCGTGAACCAGCACGACGACCTGACGATGACCTCGCGACTCAAGGTCCTGCTGAAGAGGAATGCCGATGTCGGTGAACTACAGCTGTGATGCCGGCGGTGTGGGCGAGATCGCCCTGGACGGCCCCGATCACCTCAACGCCCTCGGTCTCGAGGACTTCGAGACCTTGATCGAGGCGCTGGACTCGGCACGCCGGGACCGGGTGAGGGCGTTGGTGCTGCGGGCGGAGGGGACGTCGTTCTGTGTCGGCAGGGACCTGAAGGGCATCCGACCGGACGAGGACGTCCAGGCGTCCGTCGAGCTCATCAACCGGGCGTTGCTCGCGTGGCACACCTTCCCTGCCCCCACGTTCGCGGCCGTGCAGGGACACTGCCTGGGAGCTGGAGTGGGCCTGGCGCTGTTCGCCGATGTGACCTTCGTCGACGAGACCACGCGCATCGCGTCACCGTTCGGCGCACTCGGCGCGATTCCCGACTGCGGCTTCCACGTGCTGCTGACCCAGCGTCTGGGTGAGGCCGTGACCAAGTACCTCATCCTCAGCGGTCAGCCCATCCACGGTCCCGAGGCGTTCAGCCGGGGACTGGTGGGCCGGTGCGTCCCGCAGGATCAGCTCCTCTCCTCCGTGCGCTCCCTGGCGCAGGGGGTCGCCTCCGGCCCGACTCGGGCGTTCGCCCGGTCCATGGACCTCGTGGACGAGGTCCTGGCGGGAGCCGACGCGGCGCGGTCGCTGGACCAGGAGGCCCGCGGGCAGGCAGCCGCCATGGCGTCCGCGGACTTTCGAGC
>CAZOIX010000059.1:0-11108 GCA_964579685.1 uncultured Mycobacterium sp. | reverse complement strand
TCTCTCCGGTGGTGGCGGTGTTGAGGATGTCGCTCGGGTCGGTCGCCGTCAGATATGAGCTCGAGGGACCGTTGATGTACGTGGCGACGGCGAAGGTGTCAAAGCGATCCTGCGCCGCCTCGATGGCGATGGTGGCGTCCTTCACGCGCTGCGCACTGGCATCGAGTTCGCGTTGCGCGGCGGCAGCGTCGTCCCGTGCGGTCTGCACGTCGACGATCGCCTTGTTGACGCCCTCCTGTTTCGCCTGGATGGCGGCGCCGAGTTCCTGCAGCTTCTGGTTGACGTTGGCCACCTCGGCAACGAGTGCCCCGATGCCGTCCGGACTCGCCGGCTGTGCATGGGCCAATCCCGGGGTGACGAACAGCATGCCGACGGTCAGAGGAACTGCGCAGACCCGCCCGCATAGCTGCGAAGCAGAGGCGCTAGGGGTGCGTCTCATTGGACAAGGTCTCCTATGGCTCACGCGAAGTCACAGAAGTCACATCTGCAACATCAGCTACAGAATGCACCGTACGTCACAACTGACGCCAAGGAAACTTTAGTCACAAACTACAAGTTTGTAATTGCGAATAGCGTTATGCGGCTGTGACATTGCGCCGCAAGGAATTTCGCAAAACCGCAGCCACAAGCGGCTTTTTGGCGGCCGCTATCCGCCCTCGCGTTTGGCGCGTTTTTGCAACATTCGCGTTGCCACGACGGCGACTATCACTGCTAGGACGACCACGATCGTGAATGTCGTCCACGGAAAATGTTGAGTGGTGAGTTCGCTGACGAAATTCTTCGATCCCTGCACCGAACCACGGCCCTCGGCGACATCCTGACCCGCCTCCAGCGTCACCCGGTCGTAGGTCGTGCTGAACGTGCCCGACTCCGTCGGGCTGAGCACCAATACCGTCGAGCCGGGGAAGGCCGCGCCCACCTCGGTCGCGACGTCCCGCAGCGGGGTGTCGATCGGCGGGTTGCGGTCGACCACGACGATCTTGAGGTCGATGCCCTTTTCCTTGGCGTCGGCGACGACGTCGGCCAGGCCGGCGTTCTCCGGCGTCGGTGCCGCGCTCACACCGTCGTCCTTGACGTCGGCGATCACGAGGTTCATACAGGTGTCGACCGGCGTGGTCGCGGGATCCTGCCCCACCGGCCCGCACACGTCGGGCGGGATGTACGTCGGCGGGAACGGCATGACTTGCGGTCCGATCACAGGTGAACCGTACGTGATGGGTATACGGCCGGGTGGCAACACGCGCCCGCGGAGAGAAGACTGGGACCAGCCCTGGGGTGGTTTACAGGACAAGCGTACTGTTAGAATCGTGAGCGCCGTCGACACAGCCCGTCGCGGCGATATCTAGCTGGGAGTTGATGTGAGCAGCAAGGATTCGGTGAATTCGTTTGGAGCCCGCGACACGCTGAAGGTTGGGGACCAGAGCTACGAGATCTACCGCCTGGACGCCGTGTCCGGTACCGAGAAACTTCCCTACAGCCTCAAGGTGCTCGCCGAGAATCTGCTGCGCACCGAGGACGGCGCCAACATCACCTCCGACCACATCTCCTCGATCGCGAACTGGGATCCGTCGGCCGAACCCAGCGTGGAGATCCAGTTCACCCCGGCGCGGGTGATCATGCAGGACTTCACCGGCGTGCCGTGCATCGTGGACCTGGCCACCATGCGGGAGGCGGTCGGCGAGCTCGGCGGCGATCCCGACCAGGTCAATCCGCTTGCCCCCGCCGACCTGGTGATCGACCATTCCGTGATCGCCGATCTCTTCGGTACCGCCAACGCGTTCGAGCGCAACGTCGAGATCGAATACCAGCGCAACGGCGAGCGCTACCAGTTCCTCCGATGGGGCCAGGGCGCCTTCAACGACTTCAAGGTCGTACCGCCGGGCACCGGCATCGTGCACCAGGTCAACATCGAATACCTCGCCAGCGTCGTCATGGAACGCAATGGTGTCGCGTACCCGGACACCTGCGTGGGCACCGACAGCCACACCACGATGGAGAATGGGCTCGGTGTGCTGGGCTGGGGCGTCGGCGGCATCGAGGCCGAAGCGGCCATGTTGGGCCAGCCGGTGTCCATGCTCATTCCGCGGGTCGTCGGATTCAAACTCTCCGGCGAGCGCAAGCCCGGCGTGACGGCGACCGACGTGGTGCTCACCGTCACGGAGATGCTGCGTAAGCATGGGGTCGTCGGCAAGTTCGTCGAGTTCTACGGCGACGGTGTCGCCGAGGTACCGCTGGCCAACCGCGCGACCCTGGGCAATATGAGCCCCGAATTCGGTTCCACCGCAGCGATTTTCCCGATCGACGAGGTAACGATCGATTACCTGAGGATGACCGGGCGCAGCGAACAGCAGCTGGCGCTCGTCGAGGCGTACGCGAAAGCACAGGGCATGTGGCACGATCCGTCGCGGGAGCCCAAGTACTCGGAGTACATCGAGCTCGACCTGTCCGATGTGGTGCCGTCGATCGCCGGACCCAAGCGACCGCAGGACCGTATCGCTCTCAGCGACGCGAAAACCGTGTTCCGCAAGGACATCCACAACTACGTCGAAGAGAACATGCCTGCCGAGCACACCAAGCTCGACGAGGCGGTGGAGGAGTCGTTCCCGGCCAGCGACCCCGCGGTGCTGTCGTTCGACGACGGCGATGTTCCGGTGCCTTCGGCGGCCGTCAACTCGAACGGCCGACCGAGCAATCCGGTCGAGGTCACGTGCGAGGGGCGCGGCGAGTTCATTCTCGACCACGGCGCGGTCGTGATCGCGGCGATCACCTCGTGCACCAACACGTCCAACCCGGAGGTCATGCTGGGCGCGGCGCTGCTGGCCAAAAACGCCGTCGAGAAGGGTCTGACGTCCAAGCCGTGGGTGAAGACCACGATGGCGCCCGGATCACAGGTCGTCACCGACTACTACGACAAGGCGGGGTTGTGGCCGTACCTGGAGAAGCTGGGCTTCTACCTGGTGGGCTACGGCTGCACGACGTGCATCGGCAACTCGGGTCCGCTGCCCGACGAGATCAGCAAGGCCGTCAACGATTGCGACCTTTCGGTCACCGCGGTGCTGTCGGGTAACCGCAACTTCGAGGGCCGGATCAATCCCGACGTCAAGATGAACTATCTCGCGTCGCCGCCGCTTGTCATCGCCTACGCGCTGGCGGGCACCATGGACTTCGACTTCGAGAACGATCCGCTGGGGCAGGACACCGACGGCAACGACGTGTTCATGCGCGACATCTGGCCGACGCAGAAGGAGATCAACGACACGATCGCCAACGCGATCAACACGGAGATGTTCGTCGAGAACTACGCCGACGTGTTCAAGGGCGATGAGCGCTGGCGTAATCTGCCGACGCCCAGTGGCAACACATTCGAGTGGGACGACGAGTCGACGTACGTGCGCAAGCCACCGTACTTCGATGGGATGCCCGCCGAGCCGGAGCCGGTCAGCGACGTCACCGGCGCCAGAGTGCTGGCACTGCTGGGCGATTCGGTGACAACCGACCACATCTCCCCCGCCGGCAGCATCAAGCCTGGCACCCCCGCAGCGCAGTACCTCGATTCCCACGGTGTCGAGAAGGCCGACTACAACTCCTACGGTTCGCGGCGCGGCAATCACGAGGTGATGATTCGCGGCACCTTCGCCAACATCCGGCTACGCAACCAGTTGCTCGACGACGTATCCGGTGGCTACACCCGCGATTTCACCAAGGACGGTGAGCAGGCGTTCATCTACGACGCCGCCCAGAACTACGCGCAACAAGACATTCCGCTCGTCGTGCTCGGCGGCAAGGAGTACGGCTCAGGCAGCTCGCGTGACTGGGCGGCCAAGGGCACCAGCCTGCTCGGTGTGCGCGCGGTGATCACCGAATCGTTCGAGCGCATTCACCGCTCGAACCTGATCGGGATGGGCGTCATCCCGCTGCAATTCCCAGAGGGCGAATCGGCGGCGTCGCTGAAACTCGATGGCACCGAAACCTTTGATATCACTGGCATCGAGGCGCTCAACGACGGTAAGACGCCCAAGACGGTGAAGGTGACGGCCACCAAGACCGATGGGAAGACCATCGAATTCGACGCGGTGGTGCGCATCGACACACCTGGCGAGGCGGACTACTATCGTAACGGCGGCATTCTGCAGTACGTCCTGCGCAACATGCTGCGGTCATAGGTCAGATGCCCCGGGTCACCGACGACCATTTGGCGGCGCGCCGTCGTCAGATTCTTGACGGTGCCCGGCGCTGTTTCGCGGAGTACGGCTACGACAAGGCGACCGTGCGACGGCTCGAGCAGACGATCGGGCTGTCGCGCGGCGCCATCTTCCACCATTTCCGCGACAAGGACACGCTGTTTTTCGAGTTGGCGCGTGAAGACGCCGAGCGGATGGCGGACGTGGCGTCGCGGGAGGGTCTCGTCCAGGTGATGCGCGACATGCTGGCGGCACCCGAACAGTTCGATTGGTTGGCCACGCGGTTGGAGATCGCGCGCAAGCTGCGCAACGACCCTGAATTCCATCGTGGGTGGATGGAGCGGTCCGCCGAATTGTCGGCGGCGACCACGGCAAGGCTGCGCCGCCAGAAACAGGCGGGCAGGTTACGCGACGACGTACCGAGCGCGGTGCTGCAGACCTATCTCGACCTCGTCCTCGATGGCTTGGTCGCCCGGCTGGCCTCTGGCGATGACCCCGAAAAGCTCAGTGGCGTGCTGGACCTTGTCGAGGCGTCGCTACGGCAGGTCCAGCCGGACAATCAGCCGTAGTGCCTGCGGCTTCGGTGGTTGGGGCCGCCGCGGCTGCGCATGGTGGTACCCGATTCACGCAGCATGCTGTGAATCGATCCGTACGAACGGCCCGTCGATGCCACCAGCGTGCGAATGCTCGCGCCCCCCTCGTAGGCACTCTTCAGCTCGGTGATCAGTTCATCTCGGGCCTTGGTCAGTTTCTTCATCGGCACCTCCCCGCGCGATTAATCCCCGACGGATACCCAGCGTAGGAAGCGCTTACACCATCGTGCAGAAAATTCGCGAAACGCTTCGCTTTCCGGCTGCCCGCATCAGGCGAGCTCGATGAGGTCCCGGTAGTCGTCGCTCCAGAAGTCCTCGGTGCCGTCGGGCAGCAGCACCACTCGTTGCGGGTCGAGGGCTTCTGCCGCTCCCGGATCGTGCGTCACCAGCACCACTGCGCCGAGGTAACTTCGAAGCGCGTCGAGGACCTGCTCCCGCGATGCGGGATCGAGATTGTTGGTCGGCTCGTCGAGGAGCAATACGTTGGCCGTCGAGGCAACCAGACCAGCCAGAGCCAGGCGGGTCTTCTCTCCGCCGGACAGTGTGCCCGCGGGTTGCTCGAGCTGCGGACCGCTGAACATGAACGCGCCCAACAGACCCCGCAGATCCTGCTCGCCGGTGTCGGGCGCCGCGTGGCGGATGTTCTCCCACACCGTCGCGCGGTCGTCGAGCGTGTCGTGCTCCTGTGCGAAGTACCCGATCTTCATGCCGTGTCCGGGCTCCAGCGCGCCGGCATCGGGTGTCTCGACCCCGGCCAGCAGCCGCAGCAGCGTGGTCTTACCGGCGCCGTTGAGGCCGAGCACCACGACACGCGACCCGCGATCGATGGCGAGGTCGACACCGGTGAACACTTCCAGCGAGCCGTAGTTCTTGGTCAGGCCCGTGGCGACCAACGGGACTCGGCCGCAGGGAGCAGGCGTCGGAAACTTGATTCTGGCCACCTTGTCGGCGACCCGCTCGTCGTCCAACGCTTCCATCATCCTGTCGGCCCGACGCAGCATATTCTGCGCTGCAACGGCTTTGGTGGCCTTGGCGCCCATCTTCGCTGCCTGGTTGCGTAACGCGGTGGCCTTTCGCTCGGCGTTGGCACGTTCACGGCGGCGTCGCTGTTCGTCGGTGGCGCGGGCGTCGAGATATTTCTGCCAGCCCATGTTGTAGACATCGGCTTCGCCGCGCACCGCGTCGAGGAACCAGACGCGGTTGACCACGTCGGCGAGCAGGTCGACGTTGTGGCTGATCACCACCAGACCGCCGGTGTGGCCGCGCAGGAACTCCCGCAGCCAGCCCAGTGAGTCCGCGTCGAGGTGGTTGGTGGGTTCGTCGAGCAACAGCGTGGTCGATGATCCTGCGCCCGACTCGGAAGCAGCGAACAGAATCCGCGACAGCTCGACCCGTCGACGCTGACCGCCGGACAGTGTGCGCAAGGGCTGGGTCAGAACTCGTTCGGGCAGGCCGAGACTGGCGCATATGCGACCGGCCTCACTCTCGGCGGCGTATCCGCCGAGGGCGGCGAACCGTTCCTCGAGCTGGCCGTAGCGTCGCACCGCCTTGTCGCGCGCGGCGTCGTCGGCAACCTCTGCCATCAGCGCCTGCTGCTTTTCCAGGTCGGCCAGCAGCGTGTCGAGGCCGCGGGCGGACAACACGCGATCACGAGCCAGGACGTCGAGGTCGCCTTCTCGGGGATCCTGTGGCAGATAACCGATCTCGCCGGTCCGCGCGATGGTGCCCGCGTAAGGTTCGCCCTCCCCCGCCAGGATTCGCATCGTCGTCGTTTTGCCCGCACCGTTGCGCCCGACCAATCCGATCCGGTCCCCGGGCTGCACCCGCAGCGCCGTCCCGTCGGTGGAGAGCAGTGGGCGCGCGCCTGCGCGGACCTCGAGGTCCGTTGCGGTGATCACGCTGCTCTCCTGTCGGGTTACTTGTCGTCGGTGAAGACCGGGGACCGCTGTTCTGCGCGCGCGGCTACCGCTTCTTCGAAGTTGGCGGTGAGCAGTCGGACGAAGAGTTGTCCCAGGCCTTCGGCCTGCATGTGTGCCTCAAGGCTACCGGCGTCCAGTCCACTCCACAGGGTGCGCTTGGTCAACTCGATTCCGGGCCGCGAGAACGACGCGATGCGCTCGCCGAGCTCGTAGCAGACGTCCAGCAGTTCGGCGTCGGGCACGGCGCGGGACACCAGGCCGATGCGCTGGGCTTCCTCGGCGTCGACGTCACGACCGGTGAGCATCAACTCGAACGCCCGCGAGGTCCCGATGGCGCGGGGCAACAGATACGACAGGCCGAGCTCGCTGGCGGTCAGCCCGTTGTTGATCCCGGCCGCACGGAAGTAGGCGCCGCCCGCGGCCACGCGGATGTCGCAGGCCAGGGCCAGGCACAATCCCCCGCCGATCGCCGCACCGTTGACCGCGGCGATGACGGGCTGGTGCATCTTGCGCAGCGCGAGAATGACCTCGTCGAGCACCTGCATCGACCGCAGCGCGAAGGTTGGGCGGGTGAGCCCGTCGATGTGCGGTACCGAGCCTGCGGACTTGTGGTCGGCACCCGAGGAGAATCCGCGACCCGCACCCGTCAGCACGACCGCCCGCACGGAGTTGTCATGCGTCAGCTCGTCGAGCACCTTTTTGAGCGGAACCATGACGTCGAACGCCATCGAGTTCATCCGCGCGGGACGATTCAGTGTGACCAGCGCCACATTGGGGCGCGGCCGGTCGACAAGGACGAACTGTTCTTCTGGGGGACCCGAGTGCTCGCTCACGGAATGCACGCTATCGCGTGCCTGGTGTCACTCCGGCTGGCTGTTCTCCTGCGCGGCCATTGCGGCGTCCACGTCGAACTCCTTGACCTTCTGCACGAGATCCTCCAACGCGGCAGGAGGAAGCGCGCCGGCCTGGTTGAACACCAACTTGCCCTGCTTGAACGCCATCAGCGTCGGAATCGATCGAATCTCGGCGGCGGCCGCAAGCTGCTGCTCAGCCTCGGTGTCGACTTTTGCGAAGACCACGTCGGGATGCTGCTCGGAGGACGCCGCGAAGGTCGGGGCGAAGGCCTTACACGGGCCGCACCACGACGCCCAGAAGTCCACCAGCACGATGTCGTTCTCGGTGATGGTTTCGTTGAATTGTTCAGCGGTGATGTCTCTGGTAGCCACGTTTCTCCTAACGTCAGGCTCGAGCCGTCTGTTCCCAGTATGTGGTCACGGCAACCGTGCGGGGCCGATCAGCGAAAGTTCCTGAAGGTGTGCATCAGACGCTGCCGGAAGCCCGGGTCGAGCTCGTCGTCGCGGATTCTGCCGACAGTGCGGACGGTCTCGCGGAACTGCTGAAGGTAGTTCTCACAACCGTCGCATTCGAGCAGGTGCATGTCGACGCGGCTGCGGGTCTCCGGATCCCGTGCCCCGTCCAGATCGGCCGTCACCAGTTCGACGAGTTCATCGCAGTCCATCGGGTGGTCGTTCATGACGCCGCCTCCGCCAGATAGTCTTCGAGCACCTGCCGGACCGCGGCCCTGCCGCGATGCAGCAGCACCCGTTGGTTGGCCGTGCTGATGTCGAGCAGCTCACACACCTCCGCCGAGTCGAACCCGAGCATGTCGCGTAACGCGACGACAGCCCGCTGCCGCTCCGGGAGCCGGTCCAGTTCGCGACGCGCGACGGCGACGAGCTCGTTGCCCAACACCGAGCCCTCGGGGGTATCGGGAAAGGCCGACGGCACATCGTCGGGCCTCCAGTGACCCGGATACGGATCGTCGGCGTCGCGGAATCTGGCGGGGTCGACGGTGCCGCCGGTGTACGCCGAGATCGCGGCATCCGCGTCGCGGCGCTCCCGGATCCCTCGCGCCTTGGCGATATTGATCATCACGCTGAAAAGCCAAGTGCGCAAAGAAGATCGGCCCTCGAACCCACCGATGCCCTTGACCAACGCAATCCACGTCTCCTGGACCACTTCCTCGGCGATCTCGTGACTGGGCACATATCCACGGGCGACACGCAGCATCGACGGAGTGTGCCGATCGACCAACTGCGCGAACACCGTTTCGTCACCGTCGCGCAACGCCGCGACGAGTGCGGTTTCGTCGACGGTTTCGGGCATCGCTGTCGCCCTGGCGCTCAGCGATATTCCGGATTCGAGAAGTCGTAGCGACATCCGGCATCCCATCCCGATCGGATGTTGCCGTAGGCCGGAACGCCTCCGGCCCTTTTCAACATGCGCGCGACATGCATCAGGTTCCACGTCATGAATGTCGTATTCCGGTTGGTGAAGTCGTTTTCCGGTCCACCCGACCCGGGATCGAGATACGACGGACCGGGCCCCGCCTCCCCTATCCATCCCGCGTCGGCCTGCGGCGGAATGGTGTAGCCGATGTGCTGCAACGTGTAGAGCACGTTCTGGGCGCAGTGTTTGACACCGTCCTCGTTGCCCGTGATCAGACAGCCTCCGACCCTGCCGTAGTACAGGTACTGACCGGCGTCGTTCAGCAGGTGCGAGCCGCCGTACAACCGCTCATGTACCTGCTTCATCACCGAACTGTTGTCGCCGAGCCAGATCGGTCCGGCGAGCACCAGAATGTCGGATGCGAGCACTTTCTCGAAGATCGCCGGCCAATCGTCGGTGGACCACCCGTGCTCGCGCATGTCCGGCCACACGCCGGTGGCGATGTCATGGTCGACGGCACGCACGACGTCCACTGCCACGCCGTGTTTGGCCATGATCGCCGTGGCGATATCGATCAGCCCCGCAGTGTTGCTGACCTCCGGCGAGCGCTTGAGCGTGCAATTGATGAACAACGCCCGGATACCACTGAAATCGAGATCCACCTCGGTCATGACACGCTCCTGTTCAATTCGCGACGGCCCTGTTCGAAGAAGTCGGCAACGCGTTTGGCGAGGGCGTCGACGTCGGTGGCGTGGTCCAGCGGGTAGAGCGCACCGAATGGCGCGTTCCAGAAGGACCCCGTCGGCACGGTCCATGGGCCGACATATGCGTATGGCATCGGGTGCTGATCGTCGCCGGCGGATACGCCGTAGTTCACTTCGCGCTCGGTCACCGCGACATCGAAATGCTCGGGCCACAGCACCGGATGACATTCGGGCAGAAAGCTCTTCAAGGCGTACCCGCCCGCATAGTGGCTTCGGTTCACCCACTCGGCGGCGTCGGCGCTGAGCTGAAGATTCGTGTCGGGCGCCAGCGGGTCGACGATCGCGTAGGCCCCCTCGGGCGGGCCGGCCACGATGCCTGCCGCCTCCGCGATCGCACTCATCGGACCCTCCAGGTCGACGGCGTCGTTCGGCAGGACCAGATGGGTGCCGTGCACCGCAACCG
Organism: uncultured Mycobacterium sp.; assembly: GCA_964579685.1. GTDB lineage: Bacteria > Actinomycetota > Actinomycetes > Mycobacteriales > Mycobacteriaceae > Mycobacterium. The sequence continues at coordinate 1,019 of CAZOIX010000059.1, read as the reverse complement.
GGATGGTGACCGCGGCGAAGCCGTCGGGGCGGACCGCCAGCCGGATCGTCCCCGATGACCGGTACTGGGGACCCGCCACCAGGCTTTCGGCCACCCCGCGCAATTGACGGCGCGTGGCGACATAGTTCGCCTCGAAGCTCACATTCACTGAGTTACCAGATAGCGCGGGGCGTTACAGACAGTTTCGGGCCAATGCCGCGGCCCGGTCGGCGTTGGCCAGCAGGGGGGACACACGGCCGCTGGGATGGTGACCACGGGAAAAGTGTCACAGATCCAACACCACACCCGGACGCGGTTGAGCCGAGCAGATCAATACCGTGCCGTCCGCAGGCAACTCCAGCGGCTGGTGCGCGTAGGTGACGGCCCCGGCGACCATCGGGGTGACGCAGACATGACAAACGCCACTGCGACACGAGAACCGGGTCGGGACGTCGCAAGCTTCGGCGAGTTCGAGAATGCTGCCGTAGTCCTCAGACCAGTTGACCGTGATCCCGCTGCGGGCGAAGGACACCGGACCTCCGGTGCCGGGCGGCCCGTCGGGCACGTGTGGTGTCCGACGCGGCGCCGCAGCGATGCCCGGAGTGATGGGCGGCAACGCGCCGAACAGTTCGGTGAGAATCCGGGCGTCGTCGATCCCCGCATCCGCCAGCGCGCTGCGCATTTCCGCCATGAACCGTTGGGGCCCGCACAGATAGGCGATCGCCTCGCGTGGCAGTCCGAGCGCAGCAATCGTCGCTGCATCGGGCCTACCGGACTCGGCTGTGTAGAACACGCGCTGATGCGCATGGGTCAGTGACGCGATCAGCTCACCGACTTCCAAGCCGAAGGCGAGGCTGTGCGCGTCACGTGTGACGTGCAGCCACCAGATTTCCCGCTCACTGTGCTGTCCGGCGAGAGTGTGCAGCATCGCGAGCACCGGGGTCACGCCGATACCCGCCGACACGAGAACAACCGGCTCCACCCCGTCCCGCAGTGAGAAGTCACCGCGTGGGGCCGCGGCCTCCATCACCGTCCCCGCC
>CAZOIX010000058.1:0-11281 GCA_964579685.1 uncultured Mycobacterium sp. | reverse complement strand
GGCAGGTTCTGCATCAGGTGGTAGAAGCCGCGGCCCTCCTTGCCCAGCACGTTGGCGCCCGGCACCCGCACGTTCTCGAAATGCAGCTCGGAGGTGTCCTGGGCGTGCAGGCCCATCTTCTCGAGCTTGCGCCCCCTGGTGAAGCCCGGCATGTCCCGCTCGACCATCAGCAGCGTGAAGCCCTTGTGCCCGGCCTCGGGGTCGGTGCGGGCCACCACGACGACGAGGTCGCTGTTGATGCCCGACGAGATGAACGTCTTGGAGCCGTTGACGATCCAGTCGTCGCCGTCGCGCACCGCCGAGGTGCGGATGCCCGCCAGGTCGCTGCCCGCGCCCGGCTCCGTCATCGCCACCGCGATGATCGTCTCGCCACTGGTGATGCCGGGCAGCCAGCGCTGCTTCTGCTCGTCGTTGGTGAGGTCCTTGAAGTAGGGGCCGACGACATCGTTGTGCAGGCTCAGCGCAGGCGCGGGAACCCCGGCCTTGGCGATCTCCTCGTCGATGATCGCGTTGAACCGGAAGTCGTCGGTGCCGCCACCGCCGAACTCCTCGGGCATGTTGAACCCGATGAGCCCATGCTTGCCCGCGGCGACGAACGCCGACCGGTCGACAAGCCGTTCGGCCTCCCACTTCTCGGCGTTGGGGACGAGTTCACTTTCGATGTAACCCTTGACGGTGTCGCGGAACGCCTCGTGTTCGGCGTCGTAGATCGTGCGCTTCATGGGGTTTCTCCTACTTCGCTTACTTGGCTTTCCACACCGGGTGACGCTTCTCCGCGAAGGCCAGCGGCCCTTCCTTGGCATCCTCGGAACGAATCAGTGTGCCGATTTCCCGCATGGTCCTGTTCCAGCCCGGTTCATCTCCGACGATCACGCCGTCGTCGACGCCCATGGCGACTCGCTTGCTCGCCCACACCGCGAGCGGGGCATTGCAGGTGATCCGCTCGGCAAGCGCCAAAGCCGCGTCGACGGCGGTGCCGTCGGGCACGACCTGGTTGACGAGTCCCCACTTCAGCGCATCGGCCGAACTCATCGGCTCGCCGGTGAACAGCAATTCCATCGCGACCTTGCGCGGCAGGTGGTCGACGATGCGGAAGACCCCGCCGGCGGCGGCGATCAGACCCCGCTTGACTTCGGGCAACCCGAACTTGGCGCGCTCTTCTGCGATCACAAGGTCACTGGCGAGGGCCAGCTCGGTGCCGCCGCCCAGCGCGGTGCCGTTGACAGCGGCGATCGTCGGCTTGTCGATGTAATGGTGGACGTATCCCGCGAAACCCCACTCACCGTGGTCCGGATGAAACAGGTTTTCGCGGCGCGAAATCGCCTTGAGATCGGCTCCGGCGCAGAAGGATTCGCCCGCACCGGTGATGACGACGGCGCGCACCTCCGGGTCGTCCTGTGCGCCCTGCAGGGCATCGCCCACCGCAACGCTCACCGCACCGTTGACGGCGTTGCGCGCCTCCGGCCGGTTGAGCGTGATGACCAGGACGTTGCCCCGCCGCTCGGTGAGAGCGGCCGGGGCCGCAACGTCTGCGGTCACAGCAGCTCGATGATGGTGGCGTTGGCCTGGCCGCCACCCTCACACATGGTCTGCAGACCGTACTGAATTCCCCTGTCCCGCATGTGGTAGAGCATCGTGGTCATGATGCGGGCGCCGGAGCCGCCGAGCGGGTGACCCAGGGCGATGGCGCCGCCATTGGGGTTGAGCTTCTTCTCGTCGGCGCCGATGTCCTTCAACCACGCCAGCGGTACCGGGGCGAACGCCTCGTTGACCTCGAATACGCCGATGTCCTCGAGCCGAAGGCCCGACTTCTTCAGCGCCTTCTGCGTGGCGGGGATCGGCGCGGTCAACATGATCACCGGATCCGAGCCGGCGAGCGTGGCGGTGTGCACCTTGGCAAGCGGCTTGAGGCCCAACGACTTCGCCTTCTCGGCCGACATGAACAGGATGGCGGCGGAGCCGTCGGAGATCTGGCTGGAATTGCCCGCGTGGATGACCCCGTCCTCCTTGAACGCCGGCTTCAGGCCCGCCATCTTCTCGATGGTGGTTCCGCGGCGGATGCCCTCGTCCTTGAGCACTGCATTGCCGTCCTGATCCTTGATGCCGACGATCTGATCGTCGAATGCACCGGAATCCTGCGCAGCCGCGGCCTTTTCATGGGAGTCCAGCGAGTACTGATCGACGGCCGTGCGGTCGAAGCCCCACTGCTCGGCGATCATCTCGGCGCCGATGCCCTGATTGGGGGTCTGGCTGTAGCGGTTGCGGAAGGCCTCCGGATAGGGATGGCCACCGTTGGCCAGTGAGGCGCCCATGGGGGTGCGCGACATCGACTCCACGCCGCCGGCGACGACGACGTCGTAATGCCCGGCGACGACACCCGCCGCGGCGAAGTGGATGGACTGCTGGCTCGACCCGCACTGTCGGTCGACGGTGACGCCAGGAACGGTCTCGGGCCAACCCGCCGCAAGCACCGCGGTACGCGCGATGTCGAGTGCCTGTTCGCCGGCCTGCATGACGCAGCCCCAGATGACGTCGTCAACGATCGCCGGGTCGATGCCCGCGCGGTCGGCCAGGCCGCTGAGTACCTGGGCCGACAACTCGCCGGCGTGTACCCCCGACAACCCACCGTTGCGCTTGCCGACCGGTGACCGTACGGCCTCGACGATGACGGCTTCTGCCATGACCCATCTCCTTTGAAAGTCGTGTTCCACCGAAAGTAGAGGAACATGGTTTACTAGGTCAACCTACTGGTTGGTAGGCTGCTTGACGCCACGCCTCAGGTGTTCTGCCACGTCACTCTAGATGCCACATGGTTTACTGAGTTGCATAGCTGGCTTCCGCCAGCAGGTTCGTCGTGGGAGTGGGAGTGGTGCGAAGTACACCTCTGGCGCCGATGATCGGCCCGGACGGCGTCGGCGGAGGGACGGCCGTGCGGTCGCCGAAAACCGCCGAGCTCGTTGCCGGGACGTTGCGGCGCATGGTGGTCGACGGCCAGCTCAAGGACGGCGACTTCCTGCCCAACGAGGCAGAGCTGATGGCCCACTTCGGCGTCAGCAGGCCGACGCTGCGCGAGGCCGTCCGGGTGTTGGAATCCGAGCGCCTGGTCGAAGTCCGTCGTGGCTCTCGTACCGGCGCCCGCGTTCGCGTTCCCGGCCCCGAAATCGTGGCGCGCCCCGCCGGCCTGCTGCTGGAGTTGTCGGGGGCCACGATCGCCGACCTGATGACGGCGCGGTCGGGTATCGAGCCGATGGCCGCGCGGCTGCTCGCGGAGTCCGGCTCGGCCGAGGCCTTCGACGAGCTGGAGACGATGCTTGCCGAGCACATCCCCGCCGATTGGCGGTCGGAGCGGCTTGCCGAGGCCACCGGCGACTTCCACCTTCGGATGGTTCAGCTCTCGGGCAATGCGACGCTGGCGATCATCGCGGGCATGCTCTACGAGATCACCGTGCGCCACACCGCATTCGTCTTCAAGGAAGGCCGGCCGGTGTCCAAGGCCGACTACGACAAGCTCATGCGCTCCTACCGCCGCCTGATGCAGCTGCTGCGGTCCGGCGACGGCGCCGCGGCCGAGGCCCACTGGCGTAAGCACCTCGACGTGGCTCGCTGTCTGATGCTGGAGGGGCTCGAGGACGTCAAAGTCCGCGACGTCATGGGGTGAGCAGCTTGCGGATCGCCCCCGACGTCATGGGCTGGTCGTCTTCTCCGCTGACCACGTCACGTGGATGGGAATGTCGTCGCTCCACGGCTGACCGGTGACCATGTCGGAGACGTTCACGTAGCCGCGCTCGAACTCCCCCGTCGCAGCATCGACCAACCGGTACTCCTGCCGCTGCCGGTGGAACGGTTGCGCGTCGAGAATGATGACGCGCACCTCGCCGGGTTCGAAGTGGCACCGCTTCTGCATCGCGGCGATCAGTTGCTCGTTGTGCATATGACCGTCGCCGAAGTTCCAGCCGATGGCGGTGCTGCACAGCCGTTCGCCTTCGGTGATGACGTAGTCATCTTCATTGCGGCCGGACAGCGCGTTGTGCACCAGTGTCAGCAACGCCTTGCCGTGCGAGTTGAAGCCGCGGAACGCATAGCCCTTGTACAGGTAGATCATCGCCTGTTCCGGACTGCCGTAGACCTTCTCCAGTTGAGAGGCCGGCATGCTGGCGATCGCGACGAGGCCCTGCTCGATCTTCTCGTTGGCAGACGGCTTGATACACCACCACGACGTGTCCCAGTTCCCCGCGTAGTACCGCATACCGGGAAGGAACGAGACCTTTCGCGGAAACAGGTTGCCGATCACCACGACGGTGGCCAGCAGCAGGAAGAGCGCGGCGGGCAGCGGCGTGGTCATATCGGACAGCCCGACTTCTGCGTGGCCGACGAAAAGCGTTATCACGCAGAACATCATGAAGACGTTCCACTCCAGCGGCACACCCATCGGGATCGCCGACAGGATGCCGAAGTGGAAGCACAGCATGATGAACGCGGCGATGTAGGTCGGCCAGCCGCCGTGAGAGAACAGCAGCGCCAACGGAACCAGCATCTCGACCGCGGTGCTGAAGTGCGCGATGAAACGAGAGACCGGACCGGGACGTAGATCGTCGGGGAACCTCTCGAAGAACTTGCGCTTGAGCCACCTCGTCCGGATCAGCGGATTGTTCGACATCATCGTCGAGATCACGAATGGGAAGTGTTTGTTGAGTTTTGACGTGGCGGCGCCCATCCAGATCGCCACACACACCAGCTTGGCGGCGATGATCATGTCGACCCCGTAGCCCACGAACAGGAAGGCCACCGTGAACGATGCGTACACCTCGCCGCGGGCGGCCAGGAAAATCACCTTGTCGCGCAGGCCTGCGACGGCCAGGAGGCCGAGGATGGTCCAGATCTGCCACATCGGCAGCACGCCGATCACGGTGCCGAGCGCGGGGACCGGGCCGGTGCCGTCGGAGAACAACGCGATGACGAGCACCACCAGCAGGGCGCCGTAGAGGACGACGTCGACCGGAGTGCGCGCGTCGCCCTTGGTCAGTGGGATCCGGTTCGGCCACGGTGGCAACCGAATGGTGTTGGGCCGCAACCAGTAGAGAATCGATCCCAGCGGCGGGAAGAACCGGTTGTTCAGCGGGCCGAATCCGCAGCCGAGGCCGATGACCTCGAACAGCATGGTGTAAAGGACGACCTTCTGGAACACGATCGGTTCGGTCCACCATTCTGCGACGTTGGTGAAGCCGTCCACCCCCTTGGTGGCCAATGCGAACAGCCAGCCGCCGAGGATGTAGAGCAGGATCTTGACGACGTAGAACAGATGCATGACCACGGGGGTGCCGAATCCCACCTCGGCCCAGTGCTGGGCCATGGGCCGGATCTTCTCGGAGCGTGAACCCTTGCTCCACTCGGCGAAGTCGACGACGGGCATGTCGGGCTTGAGGAATCCCATGGCCGCAAGACTAGAACGTGTTCTAAGTCTGTGGAATCAGTTCGCCGGACTCGCAGAGGCTAGGCGGCGTCAGCCTTGGCCGGCGGCCGGTAGAAGATGGCCAGCTGACCGATACCGCCGGCCAGACCGAGACCCAGCGAGATGGCCAGACCCCACCAGCCGTGCAGCAGGTCGTAGAACGTCGAGGTCCGGAACAACAGATAGTCGAGGCTGTAGGTCCCGGCCCCCGTCGTCGCGATGCCGACCGCCGATGCCGCCAGCACGAGGTTGTACTCCCAGCCCTCCTTGACGATGAAGAAGCCATTGGGCCGGTGCACGGTCCAGGCGGCCACCAGCATCAGCGCGACGAACCCCGCCGCAGGGATGGGCGTCAGCAGGCCGACGGCCAGGCCGATACCGGCCGACATCTCCGTGGTCGCGGCGATCCGGGCGTGGAACATGCCCGGCTTCATCCCCATGCTGTCGAACCAGCCGGCGGTGCCCTTCAGCCCGCCCTTGCCGAAGAATTTGTTGTAACCGTGCGCGGCCATGGTGAGACCGAGCACGACTCGAAGGATCAGCAGGCCGATGTCGTATGCCGTCATGCAACAAAATCTAGGCCATGTGTTAAGTCGCCGCCCAGCCCCCATCCACGCTGAGGACAGCCCCATGGATGTTCGCGGCGTCGTCACTGGCCAGGAAGGTGACGGCGGCGGCGACCTCTGCCGGGGTGCTCATCCGCCGCGATGGAAGCCTGGCCAGCACGGGTTGGACATGCTCGGAGAACTCGAGCTGGCGCTCGGTGGCGATCGGTCCCGGCGCCACGGCGTTGACTCGCACGCCGTGCGGTCCATATTCATCCGCCCACGACTGGGTGAACGAGTGGATTGCCGCCTTGTTCGCGGAGTAGACCGCTGATCCCGCGCTCCCCCTCAGACCGGTGATGGATCCGATGTTGACGACGGCGCCGGTCCCGCGTTCGGCCATCGCCGGGGCAATGGCACCCGTCAACAGGAGCGGGGCGAACACATTGACCGAGAACGTGTCCCGGAGCAGCGACTCGGAGATCTCGGCCGTCGGCGCCGGAAGCAGCAGCATCGCCGCGTTGTTCACCAGAATGTCGAGAGGACCGCCGGCGGCCTCGGTTGCGCGCTCGGCGAGGCGACGTGTCTCGTGCTCACCGGCACCAAGATCTGCGTCGATGAACATCGCCGCGCGTCCGCCGGAGCGTATGTCGGCAACGACGGAATCTCCGCGCGATTTGTCGCGCCCGCTGACGATGACGAAGGCGCCCTCGTCGGCGAATGCGGTGGCGATGGCCACCCCGAGGCCCCCGGTCGAGCCGGTGACCAATGCTGTGCGGCCCGCGAACCGCGTATCGTTTGGACTCATGAGTCCACATGGTTCGCTGTCTAAAATGGACTTGCCAGTACCATATCGTACCGAGAAGGGGCGCGCTACCAGACAGCGCATCATCGAGGGCGCTGCGGCGGAGATCCGCGAGCGCGGCGTCGCGATCGCCACACTCGACGACATTCGCGCACGCACGCAGACGTCCAAGAGCCAGCTCTTCCACTACTTTCCCGACGGCAAGGAACAGCTGTTGCTGGCCGTCGCCATGCACGAGGCGCAACAGGTTCTCGATGACCAGCAGCCCTACCTCGGGGAGTTGACGTCGTGGGCGGCGTGGCAGAGGTGGCGCGACGCGGTCGTGGACCGTTATCGGCGTCAGGGGCAGCACTGTCCGCTGTCGGTGTTGATGTCGGAGATCGGGCGGACGACACCCGGCGCCCAGGCCGTCACATCCGCGCTGATGCAGCAGTGGCACGACGAGATCGCGACAGGGGTGCGCCACATGCGCGCCGAGAACAAGATTTCGGACGAACTCGACGCAGATCGGGTTGCCGCCGCTCTACTCGCCGGGATTCAAGGTGGTGTCGGCGTCATGCTCGCCACCGGCGACCTGACGTACCTCGAAGCGGCCCTCGATATCGGCATTGAGTCAATGCGCCACCGAAACCCATCGAGCGGGTGACGCCGCGGACCGATACACATCCACCGGCGAAAAACCTTTGCCCCAAAGCGCCGGGATGGGTTCGTTTGGTCAGCGCATCGCTATGTGATGACGCAACCCTCGAGCCCGCCGCACTCGACCGTTACCGGAATAGTGCACCCCGAGGCCATGGCAACGGTTGTCGCGAGCAGAATTGCGAGGATGAATTTGCGAATCAGATGCGGCATGACAGAACCCCCTTCGTCTGGAACGACGATTTCTGTTGACGAAGATAACCGTACACCTAGGCAGCGCTTCAATTGCCGCATTTGCTCGATTTAAAGCTGCTGGCCGTTATTGCGAATTCAAGATCACGAATTGGTATCTTCAAGATCAAAATTCGGTCCGGCTATCGAAATAAAATCTCCTGCATTTCGATTTGTTTGCTCCCATTCGAATTCACGCCATCAATATGTTTGCTATCAATTCATACAGGGGGCAAACACCTGCTTCAGCTCCGTGGCGGACCCGCAGCTGGGTTTACCCCCGTGTCAATACACCGTTCGCCACGTCCCGCGAGCGTCAGTATCGGAGCGCAGCGTCCAATCGTTCGACATAGGCGTCGATATCGCCGACCGCCGACTCGACCGCGTGCACACTGACCGCGACGGTGTCCCCGAGCCCATGCACGCCGTGTGTCAGGCCCATCATCGGGGACAAACTCGGATATCCGGCAGTCAGGACCACGGGCGCGTCACCGAAGCGGAGGTCGGCATCACCGCGATTGACGCTGGAGACGACGGTGTTGCCAGTGACGACCGGTGAACGCACCGATGGGTCGAATTGTGTTACACCCCAACGTAGTAGCGGCGCCGGGACCGCTTCGAACGCGAGGCTGGCCGCGTGCATCGCGGGATGGGCGGCGCGGCGACGCCGGCTCGCCAGATCCACGGCGATCCGCTCGGCGCGGTCTGTGCGTCCCAACCCGGGATACAGGCCGATACCGACGTTGCCGAAGTGATTGTTGGCGCGCCGGACACCATGCTTCGCCATCGGCACTTCGGCACCCAGCATCTCCACGTCGTCACCCAGCTCGCGCAGGTGGCCAGACAGCGCCCCGGACACCGCCGCCAGCACACCGACGGTGACGGTCGGGCCCGGAATGTCGGCACGCTTCCGGACCAGCGTGCGAATGCCGCGCCGCCCCTCGGGCCGCGCATTGGAGGCGAGCGCAGGCCGCGGAAGAGCCTGCGGCGGTACGACTCCGGCGGCGGTATCACGCTCCAGCTGACGATGTGCGCGTGCGGCGCGATAGCCGCGCCACGGAATGGCCAGCGGACGCAGCGGTGATGGCGACGCCACCGGCACCACGCCGGCTGGCCTGCCGAACAACAGCGCCGCGAGCGCAGACGAGCGGATGCCGTCGCCGAGCGCATGGGACATCTGCACCACGGCCACGGTCCCCCTCGCCGCACCAGGTATCTCATCGACCCCGGAAAAGACGTGCAGCCGCCACGTCATCGAACGTGCGTCCAGTTGGTGCGCAGTCAATTCGGCGACGGCAGAAAGACAGTCCGGCCACCGCGTCGCCTCATGGACCACGAACTGTCGCGGGTCGACCGCGCCACCCACCCATCGTGGGTAGCTCAGCACGCTGTCGCGCACCCGTAGCGAAAGCTCCGCGCAGTGCTCTGCCCGGACCTGGATCGCGCGCAGCGCCTCGTCGAGATTCGCCGTCGTTCCGTCGAAGCCGTAGAGCAGAAACTGGTCGTTGGGAACCTTGGCCGACATCCAGTAGGTCTGCGCATCGACGGCAGACAGTCGGCGGACCGTCATCGGCCGGCTGGGCGCCCCACGAAGTCGGCGATGCGGCGGCCGACGTCGTCGGGTTGGTCCAGCGCAAGGAAATGCCCCGCGTGTTCGACGATGGCCACCTCGCTGCCGTCCGGCAGAACCTTCTGCACCCACTGCGTGTAATCGGCTGTGGCACAGCCGTCATCGCGGCCGTGCAGATAGAGCGTGGGGATCCGCGGCGCATCAAGCCAGTACTCGTGCAGCTCGGCGTACTGCTGCGGCACTTTCGTGTTGCGAACGACCGCGCGGTAGTAACCGAGTGCGGCGCGCCAATGATCGGGAGCACCGATGGACTCCTCGACGTGGCGCGCGTCCTCGTCGGCACGGTATCCGGGTGACCACTTTCGCCACAATCGCGGCACGATCCATTCGCTGGAACGTTCTGGCAGCCAGGGCAACTGGAAATACAGGATGTACCAGCTCCGCCGGAGCTGCGCCGGCAGGGTCTTCAGGAGGCCGCCGACGTCGCCGGGAGGGCGAAACGATGCGCTCGGCGGGACCGACATGATCACCGCCTTCTTGAAGGGGGCGTCCGGCATCGCCGCGAGCCCCGCGCCCGCGATGGCGCCCCAGTCATGACCGATGAGGACATCGCGGCCTGTCGGGCCGACGGCATCGAGCACCCGCAGCGCGTCGTCCATCAGTGCACCGACGTGGTAGCTGCCATCCGCCGGTAGCGACGAGGGCGCATAGCCCCGCATGAATGGGGCGACCACCCGCCAGCCCGCGTCGACCAGGAGAGGCGCAACCTTGCGCCACCCGTGTGCGGTGTCGGGAAATCCGTGCAGGCACAGCGCGATCGGCGCGTCTTCAGGTCCCCAGGACAGAACACGTAGCTGCACCGCGGGAGTCGCGACGTCGAAGGCGTCGGGTTCGAGCACCAGACGGGTTCGAACTCCGATCTCAGCCAGCGGTCACCGATCTTGTCCAACGTCACGCGGACGCTGGATGCGGTGTCGGACGGCGGATCCTGGCCGACGACCACGGTTTGGTTGACGAAGACGAGTACCACGGCGTGCTTCGGGTCGGCCGATACCGATGCCACCGCCGGAACCGAAGCGACGGCGGAGATCTGCTTCTGCTGGGCGCCCGGGATCACCACGTCGTTGATCAGCGATGTATACGAATCGCGGAAGTCGCCGGTCAGCAGGTCACGGGCGGCGTTGAGCTGCTGATCGACCGTGTCCGGCTTGTACGACAGCATCTTGATGGTGCTGTCCTTGGCCGCGTTCATCGATTCGGTTGCCGGAGAAGGATTCTCTTCCGATGCGACGGGCGGCACCACGCCATACGCGCTGGTGACGTCCTCCCACCGGGAAAACCCCGCGGCCAACGCGAGCAACAGCGCGAGACCCGGCAGGATGCCGTAGGCGAGCACCCGCGACCATTGGATCTTGCGCTTTGCACCGTCGGATTCCTCGGTGGATTCCGCGGGCTCCTCGGAGGTTTCGGCCGTGGCGTCAGGTTCGTCGGAGGTTTCTCCAGGGGCTTCTGCTGCCTCGGCATCCGCCGTGTCGGGCGTCTCAGCCATCGGCTCCTGGGTGGCCTCCTCCGACTCCGAAGGAGTCGGCGTTGGGGCGTCGGAGGTCTCCACTTCCTCCGGTGCAGACGCGTCGACCACCGTCGGATCCTCGGTCGAGGCCTGTTCGACCTTCTCGGCGGATTCCTGCCCACCCTTCGGGCCGCCTGCGGGCATCCGGTGTCTACTGCTCATGGCACGAACTCCACATTGGACACTTTTGCGTCATCACCAACCTTCGTCACTGTCAGGCGCATCCGCCAGGCTCGCGGCTCCTGCTGGGGTGCCCCGAGATTGGACGTGTTGACGGTCACCGCGACGAGCACCTGCGCCTCGTCACTGGATGCCGATTCCAGCCCCGCCTCGGCGATCGAGCCGACGGATTTCGACTGCGCCTGCTTCACCACCTCGATGAACGGCGCCGCACGATTCTGGAAATCGTCGTAGAAGGTGCCCGTCGCCGAGTCGAGGACCCGCTGGACGTCCGCCTCGGCGTGCTCCCAGT
>CAZOIX010000057.1:0-11343 GCA_964579685.1 uncultured Mycobacterium sp. | reverse complement strand
CGGCTACACCGGTGGCCCGATGCTGCAGGACAACGCCGTCATCCCCAGAGAACGCACCGCTGTTCCAGTGGAGTTCGACGAGTTCCGTCAACAGCTCGAACGGTTGACGACACTGCTGCAGCCAACCGAGCCCGGCGGAGTCAGCACGCTGGGCGCCCTGGTAAACACCGCCGCCGACAACTTGCGTGGCCAAGGCCCGGCAATACGCGACGCCATCATCCAGTTGTCACAGTCGGTGTCCGCGCTAGCCGATCACAGCCCGGACATCTTTAGCAGCGTCAAGAATCTTTCGACACTCGTGTCTGCGCTGCAGGACAGCACTGTGCTGGTACGTCAGCTGAATCAGAACCTGGCGGCGGTAACCGGGCTACTGACCAACAACCCGACCGAAGTCGGGGACGCTGTGAAGAACCTCAATGACGTGGTGGGCGACCTGACGGCCTTCGTCGCCGCAAACCGCGAGACGATCGGCGCCACGTCGGACAAGTTGACGTCGGTCTCCGATGCACTGACGGGCAGCATCGACGACATCAAACAGCTGCTGCATATCGCGCCGACGACGTTGTCGAACGCCGCCAACCTCTACAAGCCCGCCCAGGGCACACTCACCGGAGTGCTCAACGTCGCCAACTTCTCGGATCCAATCACTTTTTTGTGCGGCGCAGTACAGGCCGCCTCGCGACTGAACAGCGAACAATCGGCGAAATTATGCGTGCAGTACTTGGCGCCGATCATCAAGAACCGCCAATATAACTTCCCCCCGATCGGGGTGAACCCGTTCGTCCAGGCCAGCGCCCGGCCGAATGAAGTGACGTACAGTGAGGACTGGATGCGGCCGGACTACATTCCGCCGCAGCCGATTTCGCCACCCGATGCAACCGCCTCCGACCCGAATGCGCCGCCACCGCTTGCCGGGCCAGCGCTGCCAGCTGAAGCCCCGGTGCCGGTTTCTGGCCCGTCGGGTCAGCCCACCGATCCGGCCGCCGGGCTGCCCGGCATGATGATTCCACCCGGGGGCGGCTCATGACGGGGAAGCGCTGCTTTCGTGCCGCCGCGGTGATCGTGATCGCGCTGACCATCGCCGCGCTGCCGGGATGCGGTTTTCGCGGGTTGAACTCCTTTCGGCTGCCCGGGACGCAAGGCCAAGGGCAGGGCTCTTACACGATCCAAGCCGAAATGCCCGATGTCGAAAACCTTCAGCCGAACTCGCGTGTCCGAGTGGGTGACGTCAATGTGGGTACGGTCACGAAGATCGAGCGTCGAGGGTGGCATGCGCTGCTCACCCTCGCACTCGATGGTGACGTCGACCTTCCCGCCAACTCGACCGTGTCGCTGGGTCAAACCAGCCTGCTGGGCTCACTACACATCGAGTTGGCGCCCCCCACCGATGTTCGCCCGGCGGGAAAACTCCGGGCCGGTTCGCTGATTCCGTTGTCCTCGGCTGGGGCCTACCCGTCCACCGAACAGACCCTGGCGTCGGTCTCCCTCCTGCTCAACGGCGGCGGAGTGGGGCAGGTACAGGACATCACCACAGCACTCACGTCCGCGTTGGGAGGCCGTGAAAACGAATTCCGCAGCCTGCTCACACAGCTGGACACCTTCACCGCCAACGTCAACGGTCAAATCGACGACATCATCGCGGCCACCGAAAGCCTCAACAATCTGGCCGCCCAGTTCGCCGCACAAAAACCAGTCATCGACAAGGCGCTGGAAACGATTCCCGACGCGCTGGCGGTGATTAACGCCGAACGCGACCAGCTCGTGGAGGCGGTCGACCAGCTCGGCAAATTCGGCGCACTGGCCGCCGACACAGTCAACCAGTCGCAAGAGTCATTGATCCAGATCTTGAACGACCTGGGACCGGTACTGGAATCACTGGCGAACGCCGGTCCCGCGTTGACCCGTTCACTGAACCTGTTCACCACGATTCCGTTCGTGAAAGACAACCTGACCAAGTGGTGGCGGGGTGATTACGCCAACATCACCACCATCGTCGACTTGACATTAAGTCGCATCGACGCGGCGCTATTCACCGGTACCCGGTTCGAAGGCAACCTCACCGAACTTGAATTCCAGTGGGGCCGCACGATCGGGCAACTGCCAAGCCCCTACACCGCGCGAAATCCGCTAATTGTCCCCTACCGGTTGGACCAAGGACCATAAAATGTACCTGAGTAAACGAGTTCGGGTGCAGCTGGCCGTGTTTGGAGCGGTGACGCTGTTGGCCGGTGGAACCATGGGCTTCTACTACCTTCGGCTGCCGAGCCTGCTCTTCGGTGTCGGCCGCTATCAGGTCACCATGAAGCTTCAGGACTCAGCAAGCCTGTACGACAACGCCAACGTGACCTACCGGGGCGCGACGGTAGGCCGGGTCGCAGATGTCCGCCTCAGTGACACGGGCGTCGACGCCGTGCTGTCGCTGCAGTCAGACATCAAGATTCCGGCCGACCTCGACGCTCACGTGGGCAGCCAGACTGCGGTAGGCGAATTGTTCGTCGACCTCGTCCCGCGAAGCGGTGACGGCGCGCCGTTGGAGAACGGCGACGTGATATCGGCCGACCGCACCTCGGTCCCTCCCGATATCAACGCACTGCTGCGGGGTGTCAACACCGGTGTCCAAGCGATCCCGCGCGACAACCTCGAAACGGTGATCGACGAGTCCTACACGGCTTTCGGTGGCCTGGGGCCCGAACTTTCCCGGCTGACCCGGGGTGCCACCACGCTCGCGATCGATGCGCGCAACAACCTGCCTGCACTGACCACCCTCATCGACGAATCCAAGTCCGTCCTCGATACCCAGACCGAAACCTCCGACTCCATCCAGACCTGGGCAGCCAATCTCGCTCAAATCACCAATCAGTTGCAGCTGCACGACGAATCGGTGAAAGGCCTACTGGTCAACGGACCCCCCGCCGCTGACCAAGTACGTCAGCTGTTTGACCGCGTACGGCCCACCCTGCCCCTCCTGCTGGCCAATATGGTCAGCCTCGGGCAAGTGGCCCTCACCTATCAACCCAATCTCGAGCAGATCCTCGCCCTGTACCCGATTGAGATCGCCGGCCTCCAGGGTGCCGCACTCGCCAACCGAAACACCAAACAGGACTACAAAGGTGTGTTCTTGTCCTTCAACCTAAACCTCAATGTGCCTCCGCCGTGCAGAACGGGATACCTACCCGCCCAACAGCAACGCGTACCGTCTGAAGTGGATTACCCACCGAAGCCCGCCGGTGACTTCTACTGCCGGATACCACAGGAATCCGGCCTCACGAACGTCCGCGGAGCTCGCAACCTGCCCTGTGTGACTCGGCCGGGAAAGCGTGCGCCCACGGTGAAGATGTGCGAAAGCGACGAAAACTACGTACCACTCAACGACGGCACCAACTGGAAAGGCGATCCGAACGCGACGCTGTCCGGTCAGGCGGTTCCGCAGCTGCCGCCAGGAACGCCACCGCCCACCCCCGTGCCGGCGACCGCCCCGATTCCGGTCGCCGAGTACGACCCGAGCACAGGCAGCTACATCGGACCGGATGGAAAACAGTACAGGCAGGCGGATTTGGGCCGGAATGCTGCCGGGGACCAGACCTGGCAGGACATGCTGCTTCCGCCAAAGGACGGTGAACGGTGACCATCGACACCGCGGACGACCCGGCCCGCGACGATCCCACACCGAGTATGACGGCCCCTGATGACACCCTCGATGTCGGTCCGGCCGAAGCCGCCGACGGCGGGGACCCCGAAGTCGCCAACGAAAAACAACATGGGGACACCGCGCCCCCCTCGCGAACCCCGATGCCGCCGCAGCGACTAGCGCTTGTGATGGGGTTGCTGGCGGCCGTGACGATGGCCGCACTAGCCAGTTGGCTGGGCTACCAGGCCCGCCAAACGCATGACTCCTCCGAACAACGGCAGCTGTTTGTTCAGGTCGGACGTCAAGGAGCACTGAATCTAACCACGATCGACTGGCAGCACGCCGATGCCGACACTAAGCGCATTCTCGACTCGGCGACTGGCACGTTCTACGACGAGTTCTCCCAGCGGTCACAACCATTCATCGACGTGGTCAACAAAGTGAAGTCCAAATCGGTCGGCACCATTACTGAGGCGGGCTTGGAGTCCCAGTCTCATGACACGGCCCAAGTGCTGGTCGCGGTCAGCGTGAAGACCACTGTCGGCGATGGACCCGAACAGGAACCCCGAGCATGGCGAATGCGCGTCACGGTGCAGAAAGTTGGCAACGATGTGAAGGTCGCCGACGTGGAGTTCGTGCCGTGAGTAATTCACCAGCGAAAGGTGAACAGGATGATGTCGTCCACTCCGCCGAAGTCGACGATCAAGAGCCATCACCCGGGAAAGCATCGAGCAACTCGTCGGGATGTGAGTCCGGCGTCGCGCCAGAATGCCAGGACCCTGTCGAGGTCGACCCGACAGACGATCGTCGCGGCACCTTTGTGCGGATGCTCGCATTCTGGCTCTTGCCCTTTATCGCGTTGTTGTTGGCGCTGGGTGCGGCCTACTTCAAGTATCAAGCGGGGACCGCCGCTGGCACGGACCGCGCCCGCGCGGAAACCGTTCACGTCGCCACCGAAGCGACGGTCGCGATGCTGTCCTACACGCCTGAAACGGCAGCCGAGAAACTGAAGGATGCGCGCGATCGACTGACAGGACCGCTTCGCGATTCATATACATCGTTGACCGACGATGTCGTAATTCCGGGAGCACAGCAGAAGCGAATCTCGGCCACCGCCAGGGTGTCAGCCGCTGCCTCCGTGTCCGCCGGTAAGAACCGTGCCATCGTCTTGGTGTTTGTCGACCAAACCACCACCGTGGGCAATGACGCGCCGACAGACACCGACTCCGTCGTTCAGGTCAGCCTCGACAAAGTCGGATCCCGCTGGCTGATATCGGGTTTCGAGCCGAAATGAGCACCATCCAAACCTCAAGGTCTGCTGGTGTCTCCCTCGTCTGCCCGATGGCAGCGTGTGAGGGGGTGGGATTTTGGCTGGTCTGCCGGCGTTGAGACCGTTTTGCATCGACGTCGCTGATGACGTTCTCGATGATCTACGAACGCGTCTGTCGCGGACCCGTTGGCCCGAAGCCGAGTGTGTACAGGACTGGACCCAGGGCATCCCACTCGGGTACACCCGCGACCTGACCGCGTATTGGGCCGACGTATACGACTGGCGGTCCCGTGAAGCCGCCCTCAACCGATTCGATCAGTTCATCGTCGAAATCGACGGCGTGGACATCCATTTCATTCACCAGCGATCTCCGCACGAAGAGGCTTTCCCGCTGGTCATCACCCACGGTTGGCCTGGCTCGATCGTGGAGTTTCGCAACGTGATTGAGCCACTGACCAATCCGACTGCCCACGGCGGACGCGCCGAGGACGCCTTCCACGTGGTCTGCCCGGCGCTTCCCGGCTACGGCTTCTCCGGCAAGCCCACCCACTCCGGGTGGGGTGTTGAAAGAATCGCGCAGGCGTGGGAGGCGCTCATGCTGCGACTTGGCTACGAGCGCTACGGTGCCCAAGGCGGCGACTGGGGAGCAGCTATCACCACACAAATGGGCCGCAACCGCGGCCACTGCGCCGCCATCCATCTGAACATGCCGATCGCTTACCCTCCCGCGGGCGGCATCGCCGATCCGACCGAGGAAGAACAGCTGGCCCTGGCCGCCCTGACGGCTCATCAGCGTTGGGGGACAGGCTATTCCGAGCAGCAATCCACCCGGCCACAGACCATAGGCTACGGACTGGCCGATTCGCCAGTCGGCCAGATGGCGTGGATCGTCGAGAAATTCGCAGCGTGGATGGACTGCGACGGGCATCCCGAGAACGTGCTCAGCCGCGATGAGCTCCTCGACAACGTCATGATCTACTGGGCTACCAACAGTGGATGCTCGTCGGCCCGGTTGTACTGGGAGAGCTTCAAGACCCTGGACGCGACAACTCGTGTGGAATTGCCCACTGGTATTGCTGCCTTTCCTAAGGAGGTCCTGCGCTCACCACGCAGTTGGTGCGAACCGATCTACAACATCACCCACTGGACGACCATGCCGCGCGGCGGGCACTTCGCCGCTTTGGAACAACCGGGTCTCTTTGTCGACGACGTCCGCGAATTCTTCGAAACCGTGCGGTGATACGGCCAGTTGGCAGGCCACGAAGCCTTGGTAGCACACCTGCGATGAGCTAAACTCTCTGCATTGCGGAGATCCGATCTGCTAGCAAGAGGACACGTACAAACATTGGGGCACGTGTCAACTGTCAAGGAGGCTACGAGTGGCAGACGACGCACGCAGTGCAGTCATGAGAACGTGGACGCTACCCCTAGGTGCCGCGACTTTGCAGAGCCAGAGCGTCTACGACGTCGAGGACCCGTGCACCGGCAACGTGCTGACCCAGGTGCCCGACTGCAGCGGCGAAGATGTCGACAGGGTGGTGACAACTGCACATGCCGCTCAACGCGAGTGGGCGCTGCGGACGCCTCGCCAGCGCGCCACCGCGCTGCGGGCTTTGGCGACACTCATGCGCGATCACACCGAAGAACTCGCGCTGCTCGACGCCGTTGACGGCGGCTTTCCATTGCCTGCGATGCGCGACGATGTCACTTGGGCGGCCGACGTGTTGGAGCTGATGGCAGACGGCGCGCTCAACCTCGGCGGGCGGACTATCCCTCTCTCGGCGAACCTGCACTACACGCTGCAGCAACCGTACGGCGTGGTTGCTCGAATCGTGCCCTTCAATCATCCTGTCCTATTTGCAGGAGCCAAGATCGCCGCTCCGCTGATGGCGGGAAACGCCGTGGTGCTCAAAGCTCCCGATCAGACACCGTTGTCGGCCATCCGGCTCGCCGAGCTCGCCAGGGAGGTCCTGCCCGAAGGCCTATTTGGGGTGGTAACCGGACATGGGGCGACTGCCGGCGCCGCGTTGGTCGCTCATCCACTAGTCCGGCGAATCGGCTTTATCGGCTCCCCGGGCACGGGCCGCCATATTCAGCGCTTGGCAGCCGAGCACGGCGTCAAATACGTCACGCTGGAACTCGGCGGCAAGAACCCCATGATCGTCATGCCCAACGCCGACCTGGAGGCGGCTGCCAAAAGCGCCGTCGTAGGGATGAACTTCACCACCACAGCCGGCCAATCATGCGGGTCAACAAGCAGACTGCTGCTGCACGAAGCGATCGCTGACGAGGTTATTAACTTGGTCGTCGATCAAGTCGCTGCCATCAAGGTAGGCGACCCGCTCGTTGATGGCACAGACATGGGACCCGTCATCGACCAAGCGCAATACTCAAAGTCGCTGCAGGCCATCGAATCAGGACGGGCGGCCGGCGCCAGCGTGCTTACCGGTGGGGGACGCGCGCAGGGGGTTGGGCCCAAAGGCTGGTATGTCGCACCGACCGTATTGGCCGACGTGGCACCACAAACCGCCGTCGCCCGCGACGAGATCTTCGGGCCCGTTCTTTCGGTGCTAACCGTTCGCGACGAAGCCGAGGCTGTTCAAGTCGCCAACAGCGTCGAGTTCGGATTGACCGCCGCGGTGTGGACCAACGACTTAAGCCAGGGTCACCGCATGGCTGCTGGTCTTGATGCCGGCTACGTCTGGATTAATGGCAGCGCACGCCACTACTGGGGGTTGCCATTCGGAGGCTGGAAGTCATCAGGCGTTGGATCGGAAGAATCTACGGAGGAATTGCTGTCGTACACACAAGTCAAGGCGGTAACCGTCACCATGGAATAAGGCGTGTCCATCCCCGGTCGGACACGGATCGGCGAATGTCAATGCGTAGCAGTGGATTCGGAGCACCGTCTAGTCGCCTGCCAGACCTAGTAAGTAGGTGACCGAAGCTTCAATGTGACGCGACGCGTTCGAGGTCCACCGCACCGAAGTCGGGCAGCGGTGACCGCCGGACACCGCAGCGAAGGGGTCGTAGTTCTGTGAATGAAAGTGCTGTCGGACAGCTGAGCCGCCGACGTAAGGCCTTCGTCTTGGCGTCCTGCTGCATGAGCGTGCTGATTGTGTCGACTGACGTGACGATCGTCAACGTTGCAATCCCGAGCATCCGCGCCGAGTTTTCGGCGTCGCCTTCGCAAATGCAATGGCTCGTCGACATTTATACCTTGATGGTTGCCTCGCTGTTGCTGCTCTCGGGTGCCACGGCCGACCGATTCGGCCGGCGGCGCACATTGCAGATCGGGTTGATGGTCTTCGCATCGGCCTCCCTACTCTGCAGCGTGGCTCCCAACGTCGAAACGCTGATCGGCGCCCGCTTCCTGCAAGCTATCGGCGGCTCGATGCTCACCCCTGCTGGATTGTCGATCGTCACGCAGGTGTTCACCGGCAGAGTGGAGCGCGCACGTGTGATCGGCATATGGGGGGGCGTCGTAGGCATCTCGATGGCGTTGGGGCCGATCGTGGGCGGAATACTTATCGAGTACGTCGACTGGCGAGCAGTGTTCTGGATCAACGTGCCGATCTGCGCAGTAGCCGTATTATTGACCGCTGTCTTCGTTCCCGAATCCAAGTCGGTCACCATGCGCGACGTCGACTTGATCGGCTTGGGCCTGGGCATGGCCTTCCTGTTCGGACTGGTTTTCGTGCTCATCGAGGGGCCAGGAATGGGCTGGACCGACACGCGTGTCGTCGTCACATGCGGACTCTCAGCCATTGCGTTCGCGATTTTCCTGCGCTACGAGTCACGCCGCCCCGACCCGTTCGTCGAGCTGCGATTCTTCCGCAGCATCCCGTTCGCTTCGGCGACGGCCATCGCGGTGTGCGCATTCGCTGCATGGGGCGCGTTCGTATTCATGATGTCGATGTATTTGCAAGGGGAGCGCGGGCTCTCCGCGGTGCACACGGGCCTGATGTTTTTGCCCGTCGCCGTCGGCGCACTCATTTTCTCGCCTCTGTCTGGCCGGCTGGTGGGGCGATTCGGTGCCAGACCGTCGCTGATGATCGCCGGGGCGTTGATTGCCGCCGCGACTCTAATGTTCGCGCAGTTGAGCGACGCTACCCCGCAATGGCAGATGCTGGCCGCCTTTGCGGTCTTCGGCATCGGCACTTCAATGGTGAACGCACCGATCACGAACGCGGCCGTCAGCGGTATGCCAATCGACCGTGCCGGTGGGGCAGCGGCAATCACGTCCACCAGCCGACAGGTGGGCGTGGGAATCGGTGTGGCCCTTTGCGGTTCGGTCGCTGGTACGGCATTGGGCGACACCAACGTCGATTTCGCGGTCTCCGCCCGGCCGCTTTGGCTGGTGTTCGCCGGAGTTGGTGTGCTAATTATCGCGCTCGGTGTCTACTCGACGTCGAAGCGTGCGCTGCGCTCAGCTGAGCACCTAGCGCCGCTGATCGCAGGAACCGATCCGCGACGGGAGGCTGCCGGTGTCGCATAATGCAGAAGCGGATGAGGTCTGGCGCATGATGACCACACTGGTCACCGACAACCGCGACAGCTGGAGGCGAGCGACCGCCGACCAAACGGGCCTGCCATTCAGTCGCATCCGAATCCTGCTCCGGCTGGCCCGTGGTTCGATGACCGTCAAAGAGGTCGCGCAAGCCGTGACAATCGATGCCCCGGCGGCCACGGTGGCGGTAAACGATCTGGAGGACCGCGGGCTAGTCATGCGTCAGACTGTTCCCACCAACCGGCGGTGCAAAGTGGTTTCACTGACCGACCGCGGCTGGTCGATGGTGGCCACGATCCATGGGATCGTCGACCCGGCTCCCGAAGCGCTTGCCGCACTTGATAGTAACGAGCTAAAGGCTCTGCGAGTCGCGATAGCCAAAATCAGCGCTCCCGCCAAAACACCGCGGCGTGAACGCTGAACGAACGGCTGTCAGTCCACCAGTCGGCGCATGGACGGCTTGAACTAGGCGCGCCCCTACGTGGTGGTGATGGACTTCGGCCATCGAGCCCACCGATCATCCTCGAAGTTAGCGTGTTCTTCGTCGCCGAGCAATACCCAGTTAATCCTGACGTGCCCCGACGTAGGTCTGCAGGGATGCCACCTAGCGCTGCAGGTACCACGGTAGCCTAAATAATAGCTTGCAAACAGTTGCTGTCCTATGTAAACTTCGCAGTGGTGTAGCTCACGTGAGTGCTCATGTTTCTGCAGGCAGGAATCGACAGGAAGGTGCGCCTGGTGAATTCGATGGCGCCGGATGCGACGACAATGCGACTATTAGAGAATGCGCGCGGCTCCATCCTGAAGGGCCGCCTCCCTGCGTCTCTCATTGCTAATGCGGCGCTCTACCAGCTTGAATTAAAGCGAGTATTTGGCAGGACATGGCAGTTTCTCTGCCACGAAGACGAGATCCCTAATCCAGGCGATTATGTTGTCCGCTACATCGCTGATAACTCTATTATTGTTGCGCGGCAGCAGGATATGACGATTCGGGCGATGTCGAACTCGTGCCGGCACCGCGGCACGCTGCTTTGCCGAACCGAGGCGGGGAATGAGTCGGCGTTCCAGTGCCCGTACCACGGTTGGACCTATCGAAACAACGGTGATCTCATCGCGATACCTGCGCAGCAGGCCGTCTACGGTGCTGCGTTCGACAAGAGTCGGCTAGGGTTGCGCGCTCTGCCGATGCTCGACTCGTACGCGGGCCTCGTTTTCGGGTGTGTGTCAGATGAGGCCCCAGGGCTGGATGAGTACCTCGGGGATATGCGCTGGTATCTCGACTTGATGATGAGTAAGAGCGCGGCCGGCATTCAGGTGTGGGGGGCTCCGCAGCGTTGGGTGATTGACGCGAACTGGAAGACAGGCGCTGACAATTTTGTTGGGGACGGCTATCACACGGTCATGACGCACCGCTCCATGTGCGAGTTGGGGTTGTTACCGCCCGATAATGTGGCCGTTTCGCCGGCGCACGTCAGCCTATCGGGGGGGCACGGGGCGGGCGTTTTAGGCGCACCCCCCGGCATACCCGCACCACCGTATATGGGCTATCCCGAGGAAATCGTCTCCGGTCTCAGCGAAGGTTACGGCGATGACGTCCATGGCGAGATGCTGAAACGGACAATGTTCATTCATGGCAATGTGTTCCCGAACTTGTCCTTCTTGAACGCCTTCATCGCCAAGGACGGCGAATCTATGCCGGTGCCCATTCTGACCTTGCGGCAATGGCGTCCTCTGGACGCGGCGCGCATGGAGGTGTGGTCGTGGTTCTTCGTGGAGCGCAATGCGCCCGAAGAATTCAAGCAACAGTCGTTTGAGACTTATGTTCGGACGTTCGGGGTTGGGGGCGTCTTCGAGCAGGATGACGCCGAGATATTCCAGGCTATTACCAAGGGAACCCGCGGCGAGTTGGCTGGTGGCGTGGAGTTGAACGTGGAG
>CAZOIX010000056.1:0-11469 GCA_964579685.1 uncultured Mycobacterium sp. | reverse complement strand
CGCTTCCGTGAAGAGACCCGATCCGAGCGCATGCGCATCGCCGACGAAGCCGAGGGTCGCTATGGACGCAAGGTCGCGTGGGGCGTGCAGGCGGGCGACGATTCAGAACGAGTCCTGTTCACGCACATCGCCGTACCGGTGATGACGCGCCTGCGTCAGTCGGAACGCCAGGTGCTCGACACACTGGTGGATGCCGGCGTGGCGCGCTCGCGCTCCGACGCGTTGGCGTGGTCGGTACGGCTCGTGGGTGAACATGCCGACGAGTGGTTGGGCAAGCTGCGCGACGCGATGCGCAATGTCGACGACTTGCGCGCCGAGGGCCCGCAGGTTTAAGCGCGCTCGACGCCCACGTACGACGAGTTCAACGGTGAGGTCTGAGACAACGGGTCGACGGACGTGTTGTCGACGAGCAGGTTTCGGTTGGCGCCGTAGGCTTCTGGAATCTCGCCGCTTCGGGGGTCGAAGATCCTCGAGCCCCAACCGTGGTCGATGATGACCACACCCCGGCGTGCCCGGTCACTGATCGAGGCCGGCACGTTGATCTCGGCGACGGGCGAGTACACGCGCACCATGTCGCCGTCGGCGATGCCCAGCGCTGCGGCGTCGTCGGGATTGATCACCACGTCGTTGCGTTTGCCGGACGGATGAAGGCCGGGAAGCTCGTTGAGCCAGGAGTTCATCGAGTGCCGATTTCGACGGTTCGCCAGCTGGAACGGGTACCGCTCCGGCGCTCTCGATCGCGGCTCGGCGAGCAGTTCGCGCGTGCGGGCCAGGAATTCCGGCGGGGCCACATGCACCTTCTTGTCGTCGGTTCTCAGCGCATCGCGGAAATGCCCGAATTCCCGCGGGCCGAGTACCAGACCGTGCGGACTATTGACCAGCTCACGCCAACTCACCTTGTGTCCGTTGACTTTTCGGCTGGTGGCGATGAACAACCGGTTCAGCCACTGCGGAGTGAACTCGATACCCGGGCGGCGGGCGAGCCGGGCGAGTGCGCGGGTGGCCCGCACGAAGCCGTTCATCCCCTTCACGCCGAACAGCGGCCTGCGCATCGCGATCGCGAGATCGACGAAGATGCGCCATTCCTCACGGGCCCCCGGCGGGGGATTGACCGCGCGCCGTCCGTACTGCACATACGGCTCGTCGTGCAGGTTGCTCGTCAACGCCATCAGGTCGTCGCGCTCCAGCCAGTGCACGGCCGGCAACAACCAGTGCGCGTGGCGATGACTTTCCCGCTGCACCAGGTCGATTGCCACCAACAGGTCCAGGTCGGCCAGCGCCGCGTCGAGCTTGGCGCCGTGCGGTCCGGACACCACAGGGTTTCCACAATTGATCACCATCGCCCGAATCTGGCCGGGCCCCGGCGTCAGGATCTCGTCGGGCAGTTCGGCAAGTGCATGCGCACCGGCCACCAGGTCCCGTCCGCGCAGCCGGCTCTTGTGCGTCGGCGGTATGGCGAAGCCCGACAACTTCAACGCATCGATATAACCGGGCTCGAACCTGCGTCCACCCGGTCGATCCATCCGGCCGGTGATCACATTGAGTACGTGCCCCAGCCACTCGCCGATCGTCCCTGTGACGTGCAGCGACACTCCGGTGCGGGTGACCACCATGGCTCGTGCTGCGGTCGCGAAATCCCTTGCCACCCGCGCGATCACCGGACGCGGGACATCGCAGCGCGCGGCCAGATCGTCGAGGTCGGCGTCGGCGACGAGGTCGCGCAGTGCGTCGACACCCGTCGCCAGATCGCGGCAGTCCGCGATATGTTCCAGACCCTCCTCGAGGATGACCTTGACCATGGCGAGCAGCAGTGCCCAGTCCTGGCCCGGCCGTACGGCGATGTGGAGATCCGCCTTGTCCGCGGTGTCGGTTCGCACCGGATCCACCACGACGAGCGTGGCGCCCTTGCGTTGGCGTTCCAGCGTCCGTTTCCACCCGCCGGGCACCGTCTCGAGCCAGTTCCACGCGCTGACCGCAGGATTCGCGCCAACCAGCAGGAAGTAGTCGCAGTTGTCGATGTCGGACACCGGTGCCATTAGGATCGATCCGTACATCGCATCCGCGACGACGTGCATGGCGTTCTGGTCCACCGAGCCGACGGCGTAACGGTTCTGGGTCCCGACGGCGTCGAGCCAGGCGATCATGAACAACACGTTCGATGACGAGTAGCCGGCCGGGTTCCCGTAATAGAGGCCGACCGCGTCGGGGCCGTCGGCGTCGATCGCCGCGGACATCCTGGCCGCGATATCGGTGATCGCCTCATCCCAACTGGCTTCGATGTAGCAGTCACCGACCCGCCGCATCGGCGCCACGATCCTGCGCGGATGTTCGACGAGCTGACTGGCTGTTCTGCCCTTGGCGCAGAAGTCCTGCCAGCTGTGCGGATTCTGCTTGTCCGGCGATATCTTCGTTGCTCTGTTGCCCTCTACCGTCACTTCGATACCGCAGGCCGCCGAGCAGTATCGGCAGAAGGTGTACACGGTCGCGCTCATCGCTTCCGAGACTATGACGACGAGGTCTGTGTCATCGACCAATAAGCGCCACGCTTAGCCATCAGCTGGGCATGGCTGCCCTGTTCGATGATGGCGCCTGCCTCGAGGACGACGATGACGTCGGCGTCTCGGATTGTCGAAAGCCGATGAGCGATGATGAAACTCGTCCGGTCGCGGCGAAGCTCGGCCATCGCCTGCTGGATCAGCAGTTCGGTCCGGGTATCCACCGAGCTCGTCGCCTCGTCGAGGACCAAGAGCCGCGGGCGGCACAGTGCCGCGCGTGCGATCGTGATGAGCTGCTTCTCACCCGCGCTGATGTTCGTCCCGTCGTCTCTGACCCACGTCTGGTACCCGTCGGGCAGTTGGTGCACGAACCGGTCGACGTAGGCGGCCTTCGCTGCCTCGATCACCTCGTCCTCGCCGGCCTCCGGTCTGCCATAGGCGATGTTGTCGTAGATCGTGCCGGCGAACAGCCAGGTGTCCTGGAGCACCATCCCGATACGGGATCGCAGCGAGTGGCGGCTCATCGTGGTGATGTCGACGCCGTCCAGCAGAATCTGGCCGGAATCGACGTCGTAGAACCGCATGAGCAGATTCACCAATGTCGTCTTGCCCGCACCGGTCGCGCCGACGATTGCCACAGTGCTTCCCGGTTCGGCGATCAGCGACACGTCGCTGATGACGGGCGTGCCGGCGCGGTAACCGAAGGTGACGTCTCTGAACTCGACGCGGCCGGGACGTTCGTCCGGCGAAGCCGGCATCGGCGGCGGGTCCGGCGATTCCTCCTCGGCATCGAGCAGGTCGAACACCCGCTCCGCGCTGGCCACGCCGGACTGCAACGTGTTGTACATTCCGGCGACCTGGGTGAGTGGCTGATTGAACTGGCGGACGTACTGGATGAACGCCTGGATGCTCCCGAGGGTGATCTGACCCGTCGCGACTTGAAGACCACCGACCACCGCCACCGCGACATAGCTGATGTTGCCGATGAACACCGTGGCCGGTGATACCAGACCCGAAAAGAACTGTGCCCCAAAGCTACTGTTGTACACATCGTCGTTGAATTTGCCGAACTGCTCCTCGGCTTGGGCGCGGTGGCCGAATGTCTTGACGATGGTGAATCCGCTGTAGGTCTCTTCGATATGCGCGTTGAGCCGTCCGGTATTGGCCCATTGCGCGGCGAACAGGCGCGCCGAACGGCGGGCGATTGCCCTTGTCGCCCATAGCGACAGCGGCACGGTGATCACCGTCAACAGCGTCAGCAGCGGAGAGATGGTCAACATCATCACCAGCACCGCGAACACGGTCAAGACTGATGTCATCAGCTGGCTGATCGTCATCGAGAGGGACGTCTGGATGTTGTCGACATCGTTGGTGAGACGGCTCATGACCTCACCGCGCTGCCGAGAATCGAAGTAGGACAACGGCATCCGGTGGACTTTGTTCTCGACTTCGGTGCGCAGAGCCACCATCGTGCGCTGTACCACGACATTCAGCAGTCTGGCCTGAAGCCAGATCAGCAGCGCGGCAACCAGGTACAAGACCAGCGCGAGCAACAGCGTGCGGCCGACCGCGGCGAAGTCCACGCCTTGTCCGGGCACCACGTTCATGCCGGACAGCAGATCGGCGAAGGTATTGTCACCGCGGGCGCGCGCCGCTGCGACGGCCTGCTCCTTGGTCAGGCCGGCAGGCAGCTGACGGCCGATCACGCCGTTGAACAGCAGGTCGGTCGCGTGGCCGAGGATGCGCGGCCCGACAACGTTGAGCGCGATTCCACCGACACCCAACAGGATCACCGTGGTGGCCAGCGCCCGCTGCGGGGTCAGCTGCTTGACCAACCGGATCGCTGACCCTTTGAAGTCACGCGACCGTTCGGTCGGCGCCTGCACAATCCCGCGGATGGGGCGCGCCATCGGCCGGGTCATGGGGCGATCCCCAGCGCCTGCGAGTCGACGAACTCCGCGTATTCGGCGCACTGCGACAGCAGCGTCTCATGTGTGCCCGCGGCGAGAACACGACCGTCGTCGATGACGACGATCTGATCGGCCGCAGCCACCGTCGAAATACGCTGGGACACAATCACCACAGTGGAATCCGCCGATACTTCCCGAAGCGCGGCCCGTACCCGCGCGTCGGTATGCACGTCGAGCGCCGAGAACGCATCGTCGAACAGGTAGACAGCGGGACGGCGGATGACCGCGCGTGCGATGGCCAGCCGCTGGCGCTGGCCACCGGAGAAGTTCATGCCGCCCTGGGCGACGCGCATGGCCAACCCGTCGGCGTGACCACGCACGAAGTCATCGGCGGCCGCGACCGTCAGTGCGTGCCACAGATCGTCCTCGGTCACCACTTGTCCCGGGGCCGCACCCAGAGCCAGGTTGTCGGCGACGGTGCCGGAGAACAGATAGCCACGCTGCGGTACCACGCCGATCGCCGCCCACAGTTGTTCGGGATCGAAGTCGCGCACGTCGATGCCGTCGATGCGCACCGATCCGGATGTGACGTCATACAGCCGGCAGATCAGCGACACCAACGTCGACTTGCCCGAACCCGTTGATCCGACGATGGCCGTCGTCGTACCCGGCCTCGCGATCAGCGAGACGTCCTGCAACACAGGACGCTCTGCACCCGGGTAGCTGAAGGATGCGGCGTCCAGGTGGATCTCGCCCTCGATGGCACCCGGACGGACGGGATTCTGCGGTGTGGCGATCTGCGGCTCGGTGGACAGCACCTCCCCGATGCGGTCGGCGCATACGGACGCACGGGGAATGACCACGAGGATGAACGTCGCGAGCAGCACTGCCATCAGTATCTGCATGAAATACGAGAGAAACGCGACCAGCGAACCGACCTGCATCTGGCCGGCGTCGATTCGCAATCCGCCGAACCAGATCAGCGCGACGCTGGAGATGTTGATGATGAGCGTGGTCGTCGGCAGCATCAGTGCCTGCCAGCGGCCCGCCTCCAGAGCGGCGTCCGCCAACGCCTGGTTGGCCTCTCCGAACCGATTGCGCTCGAACGGTTCCCGGGTGAACGCGCGGATCACCCTGATGCCTGCGAGTTGTTCACGCATGACCCGGTTGATGCCGTCGATCAGCCGTTGCATGCGCCGGAAGATCGGCAGCAGATGCGACAAGATCCAGTAGTTGGCGGCGGCCAGGAGCGGCACACTGACCAGAAGCAGCCAGGACAGTCCCGCGTCCTGATGTATCGCCATGAAGATGCCGCCGATCGACATGATCGGCGCCGTGATCAGCATGGTGCACGTCAATTGCACGAGCAGCTGTATTTGTTGCACGTCGTTCGTGGTCCGGGTGAGCAGTGAAGAGGCGCCGAACCGTGCGGTCTCCTCGGCCGAGAACCCGGTGACGTGGTGAAAGATCGCCGATCGCAGATCGCGGCCGAATCCACTGCCCGAACGCGATCCGAAGTACACCGCACCGATGGCGCAGACGACCTGCAGCGCCGTGACCGCGAGCATGACCCCACCCAGGTCGACGATGGTTCGCAGATCGCCCTTCGCGACGCCGTCGTCGATGATCGACGCGTTCACGGTCGGCAAGTACAGCGATGCCAGCGTGCTGATCAACTGGAACACCGCCACAACCGCGAGCAGCCACCGATATGGCCGCGCGTACTGTCGCAGCAGCGCCCACAACATGGGAGCTACTGTCGCATACCGGCTGACTGTCGCTGTCAGAGGTATCGCCTGAGAATTGCATAAATTCCCAGGTCAACCGGCATGTCGGTGGTTGACGTTTTGACCTGCCGCTACAGTGCATGGCGTGACTCCCACGACGCCTACGGCTCGGATGAGCCGAAACGCCAAGGCGCTGGCGGTGGCGGCCGCGGCGATCATCCCGGTGTTTGCCGCATGCTCGGATTCAGAGCCGGCGAACCCGGAGGTCCCGCAGACCTCGGCGCCGACGGGGAACGCTTCGCACGGTCCGTTCTTTCCCGAGTGCGGCGGCATCAGCGATCAGGAGGTCATTTCGCAGACGCGGGTGCCCGGCCTGGTGAACACGGCGAAGACGTCGGTGGGGTGCCAGTGGCTGTCGGGCGGCAGCATCCTCGGGCCGCACTTCTCATTCACGTGGTTCCGCGGCAGTCCGATCGGTCGCGAACGCAAGACCGAGGAACTGACCCGCGCCAGCGTGGAGGACATCAACATCGAAGGTCACGATGGCTTCATCGCGGTCGGCGATGACCCCATTCTCGGAACCAATCTGTGCGAGATCGGCATCCAGTTCGACGACGACTTCATCGAATGGTCGGTCAGCTACAGCGAAAAGCCCTTCCCTGACGCATGCGAAGTGGCCAAGGAACTCACCCGCCAATCGATTGTGAACTCCAAATGAGACCTGCCCGTCGCGCCGCAGGCGCTCTGATCGTGGCACTTGCCGCACTCTCGGTGCTCGCAGGATGCACCAGCACCGTTGACGGCACCGCTACCAAGTCGGGATCCGGCGACGTGCCGAGGAACAACGACTCCGAGCGGCAGTACCCGAACCTGCAGAAGGAGTGCGACGTCTTGACCGAGGACATCCTCGCCGAGACGGTCAACGCGGATCCGCTGGACATTCAGAGCACGTTCGTCGGTGCGGTGTGCCGATGGCAGGCGGCGAATCCGACGGGACTGGTCGACATCACCCGGTTCTGGTTCGAACAGGGCAGCCTCGACAACGAGCGCGAGGTCGCTGACCAGCTCGGTTATCAAGTGGAGAACCAACGGGTCGCGGGCATCGAATCCATCGTGATGCGGCCGAACGATCCCAACGGTGCGTGTGGCGTCGCCAGCGACGCCGCAGGCGTGGTCGGGTGGTGGGTCAACCCGCAGAGTCCCGGCAGCGATGGATGCGCGATGGCACTCAAACTCATGGAGCTGACGCTGGCGACGCGCGCCTGATGTCGGGGCGCCACCTGCGCGAAGCGCAGGTGGACTACCTGGGTACGTGAAAGGTGACCAACGCCGCGCCGTCCAGCGCAAGCTGACTCCAGCTCTCGGCGGTGCGCAGGACCGCGATGGCCGACGTCGGAAACTTCATCAGAATGCGTTCGGCCGCGGCACTGTTGCTGCCCTCGTCGGTGGCCAATCCCAGTGAAAGGGCCGACATCGTCGGCTCGTGTCCGATGACCAGCAGAGTGTCCACGTCGCAGGCGAATCGGGTGGGAACCCTGTTGATTTCGTCGATCACCGCGCCGGGCGTCGCCTCGTAGAGCCCGTCGACGAATTCGACAGGCGCGTCGATGCGGGCGCGTTCCAGCGTTTGACGGGTGCGCGTGGCCGTCGAGCACAACACCGCATCCACTGCAGGCGCGTGCGCACGCAGCCAGTCGCCCGCCAGTTCGGCTTCGCGAATACCACGAGGTGCCAGCGGGCGCCCGTGATCGGCCACCCCCGGCGGGTAGTCGGACTTGGCGTGGCGAAGTAGCAACAGCGTGCGGTAGGAGTCGCTCACCGTCACACCGTAGATGTTGTGGCCAACGGACAGGGGCTACTAGGCGATGTAGTAGTCGCGGCGGTAGGGTTCGACACGTGAGTACGCCGAAGTCACGGGCGCGCTGGGTGCGCAGCGCGCTGGTCGGGGCGTGCTCGGCCGTGGTGACGGTCGGTGCTCACGGTGCCGCGGGCGGGGTGCTACCCCATGGCGGCCGGCTCGTCGTCGCGATGCTGGTGTGCGCAACAGTCGGCGCCGCGCTGGCCGCGGCCCCCTTCGAGAGCCGACGCGCCAGGCTGTTCGGGGTGATCGGTGCGCTCACCGCCGCACAGTGGCTGGGTCACCTGACGTTGATGGCATCGGCGGTACATCATCACGGCGACGCCATGGGCGTCGCGGGCGTCACGCCGTCCATGGCGGCGGCACACCTCGCGGCGTCGGTGCTGCTCGGCGTCGCGATCACCTCCGTCGAATACCTCTACGTGGTATGCGCGTCGGTGCTGTCCTGGCTGCGGTTGTTCGCGGTGCCGCTTTCACCGCCGGCAGCCCGGTTGGTACCGCTGACCACGATCGACGTCGTCGCACAGTCGGTCATGCGAGGCTCGGGCCTCGGTATGCGCGCGCCTCCACGACAGGCAGCGCCGGCCGCATAGCGGTCGATCTCCTCACACCACACCACGACGCGGCAACCGACCCGTCGCCCGGTGTCGGCGCAGCGACGCCTTGATCGAGGTATCGCTGCAGTTCCCAACACTGTTGCTGCTGCGCTGATCCATTCCGCCGCAACAGATTCCCATTTCTTGCTTGTTCTTGATCGAAGGAAGTGAATCAGGTGTTCAACACACCTCTCATCGTGCTCGGACGCAGTCAATGAGCACGCCGGACGCCGTGACGCCGCGCGGTGATGCGGCCGTGCTCCGGCAGATCTGGCGTCTGCATTTCTGGGTGGCCCTTTTCGCCGCACCGGCATTGGTGGTGCTCGCGTGTTCTGGACTGGTGATCCTCTACACCCAACCGCTGAACGAATGGCTCAATCGTGATCTCTACGTCGTCGTCGAAGGGTCCGACACGGTTCCGCTCGACGCCCAGGTCGCCGTCGCCGAGCGACACGTGGGTGGCGACTACACCCTCGACGCCGTCACGCCCGCCGCCGGTGCCGGCCAGTCGACGCGAGTCGACTTCCTGCCTCCGGATGCTCGTGAATACCCTGCCGCCGAAGCCAACCTCACGCAGGTGTTCGTCGACCCGTACACGGGACGGTATCTGGGACAACGCAGTCAGTTGTCCGGCCTTGTCGGGTGGGCCAATCAACTGCACCGAATGTTCGGCAACGACGGGCCGCAGGTGCAGCTGCCGTCGCTCGGGCACCTGATCGCACCGTCGGCCTACCCCGACGCCACGATTCCGGTCGGTGTCGGAAATCTCTGGATGGAGCTCACGGCGGTATGGATTCTCGTGTTGCTGGCCTCGGGGATCTATTTGTGGTGGCCGAGGGCGCTCGAGGCCTCGAAGCCGCTGCTGAAGCTCCGGTGGCGCAAAGGCGGCAGGGCCTTCTGGCGTGATCTGCATGCACTCACCGGCGTGGTGATGGCGATCATCCTGATCGGTTATGTGCTCTCTGGACTGACATGGTCGCGGTACTGGGGCGAGAACTGGCGTGCATTCTCGAACACCGTCGCTCCGTCGGCCGAGATCGATGCTCCCTCGACGCCGGCGACGATGGGCGACTACGACCGGCTCGGCCGGCGTATCGCGTGGGCGGCGACCGACGATCCCGTGTACGCCTCGAGGCCCGACGGCCCGGTTCCGCAGCGACTGTCGTTCGCCGACATCGACCGCCTCGCCAAGGGCGAGAAGATGGTCCCGGGCTACGCCATCATCCCGCCCTCGGACGTGACCGAGAACGGAGACACGGTGTACGGGAGCTACATCGTGGTCAATGCATGGCCGCAACGGCTTTCGGAACAGCGCACTCTTTACCTCAACCAGTTCACCGGGCGCACGATCACCAACGCCACTGCCGACCAGGACGGCGCGCTGTCGCGGCTGACCAGTTTCGGGATAGCGATGCACATGGGGAACCAACTCGGCGTGCTGACTCGCATCATGGCGACGATCGCCTGCCTGGGCGTGCTCATCAGTGTGTCGACAGGGCTGTTGATGTGGTGGAAGCGCCGACCCGCCGGTCATGCTGGACTTCCCACACGGGTGGGCGTCGCAGCCTCCAACGCCCCGAAGCGGTTGATCATCCCGGTCTCCGCGGCCGCGGTGATACTCGGCGTGCTGTTTCCGGTCTTCGGTGTCTCGCTGGTGTTGGTGCTCGCAGTCGAGGTTGTTCTCGCTCGGCGGGGCCGCAGGCAAGACGAGGTGCCAGTCGGTGCGCTGCCACAAGACGCAGATATTTCGTCTGAAGGAAGCAAATCACATGTCTGACAACATAATCCGATCTCGATGCGGAAGCGTGGTGGCCGCATGTGCACTGTTGATTGCGGGCTGCTCGTCATCGTCGGACGATCGGCACCAACCGATGGCCTCCACCGTCGCCATCGAGAATCAGTGGGCGAGTTCTGCGGACACGGGAATGGCCGCGGTGTTCGGCACCTTCTCCAACAAGGGTGACGACGAGGCGCGCATCGTGTCTGGGGAGTCGCCGCTCGCGGGGCGGGTCGAAGTGCACGAGGTCGTTCCCGACGCCGCAGGCGGCAAGGTCATGCGCTCCAAGGAGGGCGGGCTTTCGATTCCTGCGGGGGGCACGCGCGAGCTGATACCCGGTGGGGACCACCTGATGCTGATGGATCTCAAGGAGCCGCTGCAACCGGGCGCCGACGTATCGCTGACCGTCGTCTTCGAGGATGGCTCGACACTGCCGGTAACCGCACAGATCCGCGATTTCGCGGGGGCCAACGAGGAGTACGCACCCGGTGACGGATCCGGCGACGCGTCGCACCACTAGCGCCATGGATGAGCAGCCAGGTTTCCGGGTCAACCGCCGGCGCCTCCTGACCGGAGGGGCCGCCGCGGTGGCCGCCGGGGCGGCCCTCACTCAGTGCGGCTTGGTTCGGCCCGCCACGTCGGCGGACGGATTCGGCAGCACCGCCGAACCCTTCCACGGCAGACACCAGAGCGGCGTCGCCACGCCTCCGCAGGCGCACGCCCTGTTCGTGGCGCTCGATCTCACTCCGCAGGCCGGCCGAAGTGCTCGGGACACCCTGGGCGCCATCCTGAAGCTCTGGACGTCCGACGCGGCGCGGCTGACCCAGGGTGAACCGGCGTTGGCCGACACCGAGCCCGAGCTCGCCGGGCGTCCCGCGCGGCTCACCGTGACCGTCGGTCTCGGGCCCGCCGTCTTCGACCGCGCGGAGCTGGCGGAGCTCCGACCGAAATCGGTGGCCGGGCTGCCCGCGTTCACCACCGACCGCCTGGATCCGGCGTGGTGTGGCGGAGACCTGCTGCTGCAGATCTGCGCCGACGATCCGGTCGTCGTCGCCGGCCACGAACAGCACCCCGCCGAACAGCCAGCCCGTCTCCGTGAGCGACAG
>CAZOIX010000055.1:0-11584 GCA_964579685.1 uncultured Mycobacterium sp. | reverse complement strand
CATCGGATGCCCCCGCCGCCTTCGCGACCGCGATCTTGTCCTCGGAACTCACCACGGCGATGGTGCGCGACGCGCCCCACACGGGCGCCAGCCGCAACGTCGAGGTGCCGATGCCGCCGGCCGCACCGTGCACGAGTACGGTTTCGCCCTCGGCGAGGCGACCCCGCGTGCGCAACGCGTGGTGCATCGTGAGGTCGTTGAACAGCAGGCCCGCCCCGGCCTCGAACGACACCGCATCGGGCAGCTTGAACACCCGATCCGGTGGCAGCGCGACGACTTCGGCCATGGCTCCGCACAGCATCGTCAGACCGCATACGCGGTCGCCGGCCTCGACGTGCGCGCCGTCGGGTGCACTGCGCACGACACCGGCGATCTCGGCGCCGGGGATGTAGGGCATATCCGGCTTGTACTGGTAGAGCCCGCGCGACTGCAGAGCGTCAGGGAAGGCCACGCCGGCGGCGTGCACGTCGATCAGAACAGCGCCGTCACCGGCCGGTTCGTCGATCTCGACGAGTTTCGCGGCGTGCGGTCCGTCGAGGCTGGCTATCTGTATCGCGCGCATTGCGGCCTTTCTGTCGTCGACGCCACCATTTAACTCCTGCGCTGATCGCTCCCAACCCACCGGTAGGCTGGTACACCCGGCAATGTTGCCGAGCGCGATGGGAGCACCCATGGAACCAGGTCAGAGACGCCGACGACGGGCGAAAAGGTTCGCCGCGGCGGAGGCGTTGGGCCGCGGACGAAGCGTCGGCATACGTTCCAAAGACGGCATCCGGTTGCATGCGGAGGTCTTCGGGCCGCAGGACGGTTACCCCGTCGTGCTCGCACACGGCATCACCTGCGCTCTTCGCGTATGGGCCTATCAGATCGCCGACCTCGCGAAAGACCACCGCGTCATCGCCTTCGATCATCGCGGCCACGGCCGAAGTGCCGTACCCGCGCGGCGCACCGGCTACGGCCTCGACCGTCTGGCCGACGACATGGACGCCGTGCTCGAGGCGACGCTGGCGCCGGGGGAGCGCGCCGTGATCGCGGGCCATTCGATGGGCGGTATCGCGATCTCGTCGTGGGCGGATCGGTACCCCGAGCGGGTGTCACAACGCGCGGATGCGGTCGCCCTGATCAACACCACGACCGGCGACCTGCTGCGTCATGTGCAGTTCCTGCCTGTGCCATCCCAGCTGTCGGCCGCCAGAGTGCTCGCTGCCGGCACACTGCTGAAGACATTCGGCGCGGCGCCGCTTGTGCGTGCGGCCGATATTCCCAGTCGGCGCTTCGTGTCGTCCCTGGCGGTGGGCCGCGACGCCGACCCCGCCATCGCCGAGTTCATCTTCGAGCTCTTCAACGGGACGCCGCCGGCGGGTCGCGGTGGTTGGGCGCGTGCGCTGGTCGATTCCTTGGGCACACACCAGCACATCCGGCTGGAGAATCTGTCCGTGCCGACGATGGTGATCGGCAGCGAAAAGGACCGGCTGTTGCCGATGGTGTCGTCGCGCCGGATCGCCAAGGAGGCCCCCAACCTCGCGCAGTTCGTCGAACTGTCCGGCGGTCACTGCGCGATCCTGGAGCGTCCCGACGCGGTCAACAAGCATCTGCGGTGGCTCATCGACTCGGCCACCGAGGAGCGACGGGTCGGCTCTTAGCCTGACAGCTCCCGGTCCACCTCGTCGGCCGCGCGCTGTCCGGACCGAATGGCGCCGTCGAGGAAGCCCGTCCACTTGTCAGCGGTTTCCGTTCCCGCCCAATGGATACCGTCGACGGGTTTGCGCAACCACGGACCGTACGTCGTCCATGAGCCCGGCGGTACCGCGGCCGTCGGCCCGCCCGGAGCGAATTCCTCGGCGCTCCAGCAATGATCCAGATAGTCGATGGGCTCGAGCGCGGCGTCGCCGAACAGTGTCGCGAAGCCGGCCAGCGCGAGATCGCGCCGTTCGGCAGGCGGCAGCGGGTCGAACGTCCGGGCATCGGTGAACCCCAGCAGGATGCCGGGGCCGTCATCGCCGGGACTGACGTCGAACGTGATGAAGACCGGGCCTTCGTCGGACAGTGCCTCGCCCGAGCAGCCGTCCGCCCGCCAGAACGGTGTCTCATAGGCGACGTACGCCTTGCTCAGATTGCCCTGCGGCCAGTGCTGGGCGAGCTTGCCGTATTCGGGCGGCAGCTCCGGCAGAAAGGCGATACGGCCACGATGCTCGGGTGGAATGGCGACGATGACAGCCTTCGCCGCGACCGTGCCCCTGTCCGACGTGACGGCCAGCGTGCCGTCGGCGTGCCGTTCGATGCTGCGCACCACCGCGTCCAGCTGCACGCGTGGACCCAGCTCTTCGGCCATCCGCAGCGCGATCTGCTGCGTGCCGCCGGGGAAGCGGTCCTGTTGAGCGCCACCTTCGACATCGAGCATGCGGCCCAGCCCGCCCGCGGCCTTGACGTAGCGCACCGCGTGCAGCATCGAGACCGCATCGGGTTCGCAACCCCACGTGACACGCGCCATGATGGTCATCAGATCCCGGGTCCCGGCGCTGGCGTGCACATACTTCAGCCACTCGTCGAGCGTCTTGGAGTCGAGGATGTCGGCGATCGGCGATGTCCACGGTTCGTCCACCGGCACCCGGCGGCACACCCGTTCGAAGCGCCACTGGATCCGGGACACGTCGAGCAGTTCGAGGATCGACAACCGCGGAATCGTGCTGCGATAGGCACGGACCTTGCCGCGCCACCGGATCAGGTTCTTGCCGCGGCTGTGGGTCGGCACCGTTTCGCAGCCCAGTTCGGCGGCCATCGCGACGACCGCGTCCTGGGTCGGGCCGACGAACGTTCCACCGAGGTCGACCGGTATGCCCGCGATGGTCGTGGTCGACGAGCGACCTCCGACGCGATCACGTCCTTCGAGCACCACCACATCGCGGCCGCGTTTCACCAGCTCGCGCGCGGCGGCCAGACCCGCGAACCCGGCTCCCACGACGACGACATCGGCCTTCGTTGGGATGGTCACATGACTAGGCTCTCATGCGATGAAGATCATGACGGCGTTGTTCGGCCCGACGGACGCGATCGAACGCACCAGGGCGCTGCGCGAGGCGGGTGCCAGCGGTGTCTTCACCTTCGAGGGGCCGCACGACGTGTTCGCCCCGCTGACGGTTGCCTCGACCGTCGGCGGGATGGATCTGATGACCAACGTGGCAATCGCGTTCCCGCGCAACCCCGTTCAGCTCGCGCATCAGGCCAACGACATGCAGCTGCTGGCGCAGGGCCGATTCACGCTGGGGCTGGGCACGCAGGTGCGGGCTCAGGTCGAGAAGCGCTACGGCGCCGCCTTCGACCGTCCGGTCGCGCGGTTGATGGTGTTGGTCGGGGCGCTGCGTGCCATCTTCGCCGGGTGGAACGACGGCGAGCGCCTCGATTTCCGCGGTGAGTACTACCGGCACACGCTGATGACCCCGACGTTCAACCCCGGCCCCAATCCGTTCGGTCCGCCGCCGATCTATCTCGGGGCGCTGGGTCCGCTGTTGACGCGCGCGACCGCCGAAGTCGCCGACGGCCTGCTGGTCATGCCTTTCGGGTCCAGACGCTTCCTCGACGAGGTCACCCTGCCCAACGTCCGCAAGGGGTTGGCCGCCGCAGGCCGCGATGAAACAGACTTCGCGGTCGTTCCGGAGATCATCGTGTCGGTGGGCACAGAGGACGCTGACCATTCCGCTGCCCGGCGCCTGCTCGGGTTCTACGGATCGACCCCCGCGTACCGCCCCGTACTGGACGTGCACGGCTGGGGCGACCTGCAGCCTGAACTGAACGCGCTGTCCAAACAGGGACGTTGGGAGGACATGGGCAGGCTTATCGACGACGACGTGCTGCACACCATCGCGGCGTGTGGCAGCCCCGCGGAGGTCGCCGCACACATTCGTGACCGGGTCGACGGCGTCGCGGATCAAATCTGCCTCTACCAGCCCGGTCCGATCGCGGTGGAGTCGTTGGCGTCGATCGTGGACGCACTCGGGTCCTGAGCCATATCGTGGTACCCAGCCGAACCAAGGGAGGTTGCGGGTGGACCAGAGCGAATACTCCGACGTGCTGATCATCGGCGCGGGGATTTCCGGGATCGGTGCCGCGTATCGCATCCACGAGAAGAACCCGAACCTGTCCTACACCGTGCTCGAGCGGCGAGGCCGTATCGGCGGCACCTGGGACCTGCATCGCTACCCGGGCATCCGGTCGGACAGCGACATCTTCACGCTGAGTTATCCATTCGAGCCGTGGACCAGACCGGAGAACGTCGCCGACGGCCCCGACATCCGCGACTACCTGACCGAGACGGCGCGCAAGCACGGAATCGACAAGCACATCCGCTTCGGCATCCGGGTGCTGTCGGCCGATTGGGACTCGGCCACCGACACCTGGACCGTTGCGGCCGAACTGGACGGCGAGCCCAGGACCTTCCGCGGTCGCTTCCTGTTCTTCGGCACCGGCTACTACAACTACGACGAGCCCTACCGGCCGGACTTTCCCGGACTCGACGACTTCGACGGCGAGGTGGTCCACCCGCAGCACTGGCCGGAATCGCTGGACTACTCAGGCAAGAAGCTTCTGGTCATCGGCAGCGGCGCGACAGCGGTCAGCATGATCCCCTCGCTGACCGAAAAGGCGCGCCATGTGACCATGCTGCAGCGGTCACCGACGTACATCCTGTCGACGCCGCGTATCAACCCCGTCGTGCAATTCCTCCGCAAGGTGCTGCCGAGACGGCTCGGCTATGCCGCTGCTCGGCTCTACAACACCTTCTTCACGGTGTTCGTCTACGCGTTCGCTCGCGCGGCCCCACGGCTCAGTAGGGCGTTCATCCGCGGTAACGCGAAACGACAACTTCCGGAGGGCTATCCGGTCGACGTCCACTTCAAGCCGCGCTACGACCCGTGGGATCAAAGGCTGTGCGCGATTCTCGACAACGACTTCTACGAGACGATCGCCGACGGCAGGTTGGACGTCGTGACCGACCAGATCGACCATGTCGACGCGCACGGCGTCGTGCTGCGCTCGGGTCAGCGGATCGATGCCGACGTCATCATCACCGCCACCGGCATCCAACTGCAGGCCCTCGGCGGCGTCGCGCTCAGCGTCGACGGAGCGGAAGTGAAGCCGCAGGACCGCTTCGTCTACAAGGAACACATGCTCGAAGACGTGCCCAATGTGGCGTGGTGCGTGGGCTACATCAACGCGTCGTGGACGCTGCGCGCCGACCTCACCGCCCGCGCAGTGGCGAACCTGCTGGCGTACATGGACTCTCACGGGTATACCCATGCGTACCCGCATCTCGGCGACAAGCCGATGCCCGAGAAGCCGGCGTGGAACATCAACGCCGGGTATGTGCAGCGCGCGGGTCATGTGCTGCCGAAGTCGGGCACCCACCGGCCGTGGAACGTCCGGCACAACTACGTCCTCGACGCGATAGATCACCGGCTGGACCGCATCGAGGAATCGATGGTGTTCGGCCGCGCCTCGGTCGAGGCAGTCAAGTCCGCCTAGGAGGTTGGCAGTGTCTGACTACAGTGATGTTCTGATCATCGGCGCGGGCTTCTCCGGCATCGGAGCGGCCTACCGGATCCACGAGCAGAACCCGCATCTGAGCTACGCGATCCTCGAGCGGCGCGAACGCCTCGGCGGGACGTGGGATCTGTTCCAATATCCTGGAATTCGGTCAGACAGCGACATCTTCACGTTGAGCTTTCCGTGGGAGCCGTGGACGCGGCCGGAGATGATCGCCGAGGGTGCCGACATCTGGCAGTACATGGCCGACACGGCCCGCAAGCACGGCATCGACGAGCACATCCGTTTCCGCACCCGCGTCCTGTCCGCCGACTGGGATTCGGCCACCGACACGTGGACCGTTGCGGCTGAACAGGACGGTGAGCCGAGAACCTTCCGCGGCCGGTTCCTCTTTTTCGCCAGCGGTTATTACAACTACGACGAGCCGTATTCGCCGGCCTTCCCCGGCATCGAGGACTTCGAGGGCGACGTGGTGCATCCGCAGCACTGGCCGGACGGATTCGACTTCACCGATAAGCGACTGGTCGTCATCGGCAGTGGCGCCACGGCGGTCAGCATGATCCCGTCGTTGGCCCAGAAGGCCGCGCACGTCACGATGCTGCAGCGCACCCCGTCCTACCTGTTCTCCGTGCAGAAAGTGCAACCCATTTTCAACGCGATTCGGAAAGTATTACCGCGCAAGGTGTCCCATTGGATCACGCGATGGGTGATGGCGCTGTTCGGGTCGCTGCTCTGGCTGGTCTCCCGGCGCGCACCCGAGTTCAGCAAGCGGTTGCTGCGCGGTGTCGCCGAGAAGAACCTGCCCGACGACTACGACATCGACACTCACTTCACGCCGCCGTACAAGCCGTGGGACCAGCGGATGTGCTTCATTCTCGACGGCGACTTCTACACGGCCATTGCCGCCGGCGACGTCGACGTGGTGACTGACCACGTCGACCGATTCGATGCCACGGGGATCGCGCTGAAGTCGGGCAAGCACCTCGACGCCGACGTGATCATCACCGCGACCGGCATTCAGTTGCACGCGTTGGGCGGAGTGACCGTCAGCATCGACGGCGAGAAGATCGACCCACACGAGCGGTTCGCCTTCCGGCGGCACCTTCTCGAAGACGTGCCCAACGCCGCGTGGTGCTTCGGCTATTCGAATGCATCGTGGACTCTGGGCGCCGACATGACAGCTCGCGCGGTCGCGAAGCTGTTGGCCTACATGGACTCCCATGGCTACACCCACGCCTATCCGCATCTCGGAAATGCCCATATGGCCGAGCAGCCGGTGTTCAACC
Source organism: uncultured Mycobacterium sp. (assembly GCA_964579685.1). GTDB lineage: Bacteria > Actinomycetota > Actinomycetes > Mycobacteriales > Mycobacteriaceae > Mycobacterium. Next base: position 4,760 of record CAZOIX010000055.1, on the reverse strand, counting down.
TCGAGTCGGGCTACGTGAAGCGCTCACGGAATGTGCTGCCGAAGTCGGGCGTCCGACGGCCGTGGGCGGTGACGCACAACTACCTGCGCGACGCGCTGGGCCAGCGGTTCGCTTCGATCGAGGACTCGATGGTGTTCGGCCGCGCGACTACGGCGTCCGCGCCGCGAGCCCAGTCGGAGATTTCGGTGCGCTAACCGTCGCTGAGCGATCGTATGCGCACCGAAATCGCCACTTCAGGGGGCGACGGTGAGCCAGTCGGCGAAGCCCGACGGGTCGTGCCGCCCGAGTGCACCGTGCTCGAACAGGCCCCAGCCCTCGACGGACTTGCCGCCCTCGGTGCACACGGCGCGGCCGACATGGTCGATGACGCCGAAGCCTGCGCGGCCGACGATCGCGGGGTCGGTCATGTCGTAGGTCAGACGCTCGGTGAACTTTTCGCCCTTCCACCTCCCGTGCAGCCAGTCCGAGTCGCCGCCGTAGCCGCCGCCGACGTGGATGGGCACCGGCAGCTTGGACTCCACATCGAAGTGGACGGGGGAGCCGTCCGCGGCGGTGGCCTCGATGGTCGCTCCCGTCGGAATGCGCGTCCCCGGGGTGTAATGGATCTTCACCCGCGGCCAGCCCAGCTGTTCGACACGACCGTCGCGCCAGATCCGGGTGACGTCGTTGAGGCTGCGGAATCCGTTGGGTTCCTCCTGGATGATCAGGCAGATCGCGAAGTCGTCGAACGCCATGGGCACGTACAGCCACCACATGCCTTCGAACGGCGGATGCGCCGGCCGGCCCGCGGGCTCTGGCTCTCCGATCGGGCGGATACCCCACGACCGGTCGCGGCTCCCGATCCACACCTCAGGATCGACGGCGATGTCCTCACCGTCGATCGAGATCGTCCCCGCCCAGCTGCCGACCTGGGCGAACCGCTGTGCGTCCAGCGTCACGCGCGTCCCCGACCGCAGCACGTGCCGTTGTTCCTGGATCACGTCGAACAGGCCGTTCCAGGTGAGATCGACAGCTATGCCCTCGGTTTCCTCGAGGATGATCCGCAGCTTGTGCAAAGGTTCGCTGACCTCGACGCGGTAGCCCAGCACGTGTTGGTTGAGCCGATCCTGGTCGATGCCGTCACTGAGATGAACGGCCGTCTGGGTCTCGCCCCGACGCACCAGCACGAACGCATCCTTGACTCCAAGGTTCGGGTAGTACCCGATGCCGGTGATCAAGAAGATGTCGCCGGTGCGGTCGTGGGCGTTGAGGTAGGACCGGTCGTAGAAGTTGCGGTCCGAGGAACCGGGCCACGAGATGGGTTGAGGTATCTGGTGAATGGGGAATTCGTCGGTGGGTCCGAGCATCAGGCGTCATCTCCAATGAGTCGTTTGAGTACAGAGCCGTGGTAGAAAGCCGTTTCGATGTCGTCGGGCGCGTCCATCTCGCCGAAGCGGACCCGGCGGGCGGTGGTCCGCATGAACACGCAGCACCAGATCACGCCGGAGTACACGTAGAACCACTGCAGGTCGCCCAGCTCGACCCCGCTGTGCTCGGTATAGACGGCCCGCACGTCCTCCTCGCGCATGACGTTCGGCAGGCCCGGCATGCCGGCCAGCCCGGCGAGCTCCTGAAAGACCATGTGGGCGAAGATGATCCACGCCACATCCATCTCCCGGGGGCCCAGCGTGGCCATTTCCCAGTCGAGCACGGCCGCGGGCCGGAAACCGTCGTACAGCACGTTGCCGATGCGAGAGTCGCCCCACACGAGCACGGAATCGGTGGCGGCGACGTCGCCTGGCCAGTTCGCCTCCAGCCACTCGAGGGAGCGTTCCACCAGCGGGGAGCGGCCGATATCGGGCACCGCGAACTGATACCAGGACTTCAGCCAGTTGAGATTGCGCCGCAGCGCATTTGGATCGGATCCGTCGTTCAAGAATCCGAAGGTCTCTTCGGGCGCCGGGATCGCGTGCAGCTTGGCGATCACCTCCACGGTGCTGTCCTGGAGCTCGCGCTGGCTCTCCGCGGGAGCATCGGCGAACCAGTTGCCGCCGAAGGTATATGGCATCACGTCGGGCGGAACGCGGCCGTCGACGTAGTCCATCAGAAAGAACTGAGTGCCCAGCACTGAGCCGGTGGATTCCAGCCAGCGCACCGGTGGCACCGGCACATCGGTCGTCTCGCCGACGATTCGGATCACATCGAACTGGTGGTCCATGCGGTAGGACGAGAAGACCGGCACGTCCTGCTGGGCGGGGGCGACCCTGGCGACCCATTTCTGCTCACGCGGCTCGCCGTCGGAATCCCAGCGGCCGGTCAGGATGATCGTCTCCGAGGACATGCCGTTGGCGTCCACACCGCTTTCCACGGTGATCTCCGGAGTCGCCCCGCCGGGCAGGACGGTGGACAGCCATTGCGACATCACCCCCGGCAGCGCGGTGAGGTCTCGGCTTGAGTGCTCTAGGCGGCTGACGTCTTCGACAGCCGGTTCGCTTGGCATCAGAACTGTTCCTTCGGCCCGTAATTACGATACGATCGGTAGCGTTATGAAAGCAGACCCGTCGGTCGTTGACAAGACCCCAGGCGCAGGGCGCCCCCGGGATCCACGCATTGACGCTGCCATTCTGCGCGCGACCGCCGAATTGTTCGTCGAAATCGGATATTCGAACCTCACGATGGCCGCCGTCGCCGAACGCGCGGGCACCACCAAGACCGCGCTGTACCGGCGGTGGTCCAGCAAGGCCGAGCTCGTGCACGAGACGGCGTTTCCCGCGGCGCCCACGGCGATCGAGACGCCGCCCGGCGACATCACCGCCGACCTCCGCGCGATGATTGACGCGACCCGCGATGTCTTCACCAGTCCGCTGGTCCGCGCTGCGCTACCCGGACTGATCTCTGACATGGCCGCCGACGCCGAGCTCAACGCCCGGGTCATGGAACGCTTCACCGGCGCGTTCGCTGCGGTGCGCACCCGGTTGGCCGACGCGGTCGTGCGTGGGGAGGTACATGCCGACATCGATCCGAACAGACTTGTCGAGGTGATCGGCGGCGCCACCCTCCTGAGAATGCTGTTGTGGCCCGACGAGCCGCTCGGCAGCGACTGGGTGGACCAGACCACCGCCATCGTGGTCCACGGTGTGGTGGCCTAGGAGGGACCCCTCCTCCGCGAGCGCGCACGTCAGCGGTCGATCTGACCCTTGTTGCGGTCGCTCACCGCGCGGAACCGATCGCCGAGCCCGTAGAAATCTCGGTGTTGCGCGGTGGCGATCCTCTGCTCAGCGGCCAACGCCGGATCGATGACGGCCGCGGCTCCCGTCATGTAGATCTCCTTGAGCCCCAGCATGGTTGGGCCGGGGACCTCGGCGATCTGCCGCGCCAGTTCGACCGCCCGATCGAGCAGGCCGTCGTGGGCGACGACCTCGGTCACCAGCCCGATGCGCTCCGCGCGGACGGCGTCGACGACTTCGCCGGTCATCGACAGTCGCCTGGCCATCCCGAGGCCGACGAGCTGGGGGAGGCGTGCGGTCATGCCCCCACCGGGCAGGATGCCGACGCGGGCGTGCGTGTCGGCGAACACCGCCCGCTCCGAGGCGATGAGAAAATCGCAGCCGAGGGCCATTTCGAGGCCACCGGTGAACACAGCCCCGTTGACCGCACCGATGATCGGCGTGCGCATCTTTCCGGTGGCCTCGATGCAGCTATGAGACTGGAATTCGGCGAAATACTCGGTACCGAGCCGCTGTGCCTCCTTGAGGTCGACGCCTGCGCAGAACGCGGGATCGGCCCCGGTGAGCACGACGGCCCGCACGCCCTCGTCGGCGTCGGCCTCGGTCAGCGCTGCGTAGGTGGCCTTGATCAGGCTGCGGCTCAACGCATTACGGGCCTCGGGACGGTTGAGGGTCAACACCCTGACCGGACCGTGGTCGGCGACGAGGACGAGTGTCTCAGACATCGTGACGAAACTAGCGCAGGAACTGGTTGGCGTTGTTCGCCAAATCCAGCAGCGGCTGTGGCAGGGCGCCGAGGGCGAAGGTGACGGCCGCGGTGACCGTGACGACGGCGGCGCTCAGCACGCTGGGCACCACCACCGTCGGCGCGTCGTCGGGCGGTTCCGTGAAGAACATCAACACGATGACCCGCACATAGAAGTACGCCGCGACGGCGCTCGCGAGGACGCCGATGACGACCAGCGGTATCGCGCCACCCTCGCCCGCCGCCTTGAACACCGCGAACTTGCTGACGAACCCGCTCGTCAACGGAATACCCGCGAAGGCCAGCAGGAATAGCGAGAACACCACCGCCACTACGGGATACCGTCTGCCCAACCCGGCCCACCTGGCCATGGCGGTGTCCTCATCGCCGTCCGAACTGCGAACCAGGCTCACCACCGCAAAGGCGCCAACGGTGCTGAACCCGTAGGCGAACAGATAGAACAGGGTCGACGACAGGCCCGCCTCGTTCTCGGCGATCACACCGGTGAGGATGAAGCCGGTATGCGCCACCGCGGAGTACGCGAGCATGCGCTTGACATCGGCTTGCGTTATCGCGGTGACCGTTCCGACGATCATCGTCAGGATCGCGATCGCCCACAGCACCGGGCGCCAGTCGTCGCGCAGTTCGGGCAGTGCCACGTAGAACAGTCGCAGCATCGCGCCGAAGGCGGCGATCTTGGTGGCGGCGGCCATGAACGCGGTGATCGGGGTGGGAGCGCCCTGGTACACGTCGGGAATCCAGGAGTGGAAGGGCACAGCCCCGACCTTGAAGAGCACGCCCACCAACAG
>CAZOIX010000054.1:0-11669 GCA_964579685.1 uncultured Mycobacterium sp. | reverse complement strand
GACTGGCAGGGGATCCGTCCCTTCTTCTGCCAGCGAGAGGCGGTCGAGACCGCCATCTGGCTCACCGAGGTGGCCCCGCAGATCGGCAAGGACGGCAAGCGGTTCCTCGACCACCTCAAGGCGGTCAATGCCGACGCGGTGGGTGAGGACGACTACCGCCTGCTGAGCCGGCTCGCCCTCAAGCTCGCCACCGGGGCCGGCAAGACGACCGTGATGGCGATGCTGATCGCCTGGCAGACGATCAACGCCGTGCGGCACCCCGGCTCGAAGCGCTTCACCCGCGGCTTCCTGATTGTCACCCCCGGGATCACGATCAAGGACCGCCTCCGCCTCCTGCAACCCAACGACCCCGACGCCTACTACCAGTCCCGTGAGCTCGTCCCTGCCGACTTGGTCCGCGAGTTGGAGAAGGCGAAGATCGTCATCACCAACTACCACGCGTTCAAGCTCCGGGAGACCATGCCCCTGGCCAAGGGAACGCGGGGGCTGCTCGAGGGACACGGCCCGCCGATCAGCACCCTCGAGACCGAAGGGCAAATGCTGGCGCGAGTGTGCCCCGAGCTGCTCGGCGTGAAGGGCGTGATGGTCATCAACGACGAGGCCCATCACTGCTACCGCGAGAAGCCCGAGGACCCCGAGGAAGAGAAGCTGAAGGGCGATGAGCTGAAGGAGGCGAAGGCGAACGAGGAGGCGGCTCGCCTCTGGATCTCCGGCATCGAGGCGATCAACCGCAAGCTCGGCGTCGAGCGGGTGGTTGACCTCTCCGCCACGCCGTTCTTCCTGAGCGGATCAGGCTACGCCGAAGGGACGCTCTTCCCCTGGACGATGAGCGACTTCTCGCTGATGGACGCGATCGAGTGCGGCATCGTCAAGCTGCCGCGCGTGCCGGTCGCCGACAACATCCCCGAGGCCGAAGCGCCGATCTACCGCGACCTCTGGAAGCACATCGGCAAGCAGATGCCGAAGAAGGGGCGCGGCAAGAACGCCCAGCTCGACCCGCACAAGCTGCCAGTCCCGCTCCAGACCGCGATGGAGGCGCTCTACGGCCACTACGCCAAGACGTTCACGCTCTGGCGCGAGAAGGACATCGAGGTGCCGCCCTGTTTCATCGTGGTGTGCAACAACACCGCCACCTCGAAGCTGGTCTATGACTACATCAGCGGCTTCTGGCGTGAAGGCAAGGACGGTGCACAAACCCACGTCCCCGGACGGCTGGAACTGTTCCGGAACCAGGATGAGCACGGCAATCCGTTCCCAATCCCTCGGACCCTGCTGATCGACTCCGAGCAGCTGGAGTCGGGCGAGGCTCTCGATCCGAACTTCCGGAAGATGGCCGCCAACGAGATCGAGACCTTCCGGCGGGAGATCATCGCCCGGACCGGCAACCGGCAGGCCGCGGAGAACCTCACCGATCAGGACCTGCTGCGCGAGGTCATGAACACCGTCGGCAAGGCCGGTCGACTCGGCGAGCAGGTCCGCTGCGTGGTGTCGGTCGCGATGCTTACCGAGGGCTGGGATGCCAACACGGTCACGCACGTCCTTGGCATCCGGGCCTTCGGGACCCAACTCCTCTGCGAGCAGGTGATCGGTCGAGCCCTCCGGCGGCAGAGCTACGACCTCAACGAGGAGAAGCTCTTCAACGTCGAGTACGCCGACGTGCTCGGCATCCCGTTCGACTTCACCGCGAAGCCGGTCGTGGCCGAGCCTCAGACCCCGCGTCGCACGCGGCAGGTCAAGGCGATGCCGGCGCGGGCCGCGCTGGAGATCGTCTTCCCCCGGGTGGAGGGCTACCGGGTCGAACTTCCCGAGGAGCGTCTCGAGGCCAACTTCGGGCCCGACTCCACGCTGGAACTGACCCCCGACTTGGTCGGGCCGACGATCACGCACAATCAGGGGATCATCGGCGAGGCCGCGAAGCTCTCGCTGGCCCGGCTCAAGGACGAGCGGCACTCGACCATCCTGTTCCACCTGGCGAGGCACCTGCTGGAGACCAAGTGGCGCGATGAGAACGGCGAGCCCAAGCTGCACCTCTTCGGGCAGCTCAAGGCGATCGCCCGCCAGTGGCTCGACCACCATCTGGTCTGCAAGGGCGGGACTTACCCGGCCCAGCTCATCTACCGGGAGCTGGCCGACATGGCCTGCGAGCGGATCACCGCTGCCGTGGTCAGCCGGTACGTGGGCGAGAAGCCTGTGGTCGCGCTGCTGGATCCCTACAACGCCCGGGGCAGTACCGCACATGTGAACTTCACCACCTCGCGGGACTGCTATCGCACCAATCCGGAGCGGTGTCACGTGAACTACGCGGTGCTGGACAGCGGCTGGGAGAGCGAGTTCTGCCGTGCCGTCGAGGACCACCCCGCCGTGCATTCCTACGTCAAGAACCACAATCTCGGCTTCGAGGTGCCCTACCGGCTCGGGTCGCTGGCCAAGCGGTACCGCCCCGACTTCATCGTGCGGATCGACGACGGGCGCGGGCCCGACGACCTCCTCAACCTCGTCGTCGAGATCAAGGGCAAGCGGGGGGAGGACGCCAAGGACAAGGCCTCCACGCTGCGGCATTTTTGGGTACCCGCCGTCAACCACCTGGGCGACTATGGTCGATGGGCGGCGGCGGAGTTCACCGACGCCTACGCCATCGAAGCCGACTTCGCGGCGACGATCGATGGCCCCGTGGCTTCCCTGGTCGAGGAAGCCATCGCCGGCAGCAATGCGGTGGAAGGAGTGGCAGCGCCATGAAGGCCGCAGTTATTCGTACCCTGACCTCCAGCTTCGAGGGGCACGCCCAGCAGGCCGAGGACGGGGTCGAGTTCTGGCTCGCCCGTGACCTCCAGCACCTCCTCGGCTACGCCGAGTGGCGGAACTTCCAGGCGGTCCTCTCCAAGGCCCGGACCGCCTGCGAAGTCAGTGGCCATGCGGTGTCGGACCATTTTGTTGACGTCAACAAAATGGTGGACCTGGGCTCGGGGAGCCGACGTGAGGTCGATGACCTCATGCTCACGCGCTACGCCTGCTACCTGGTCGCCCAGAACGGTGACCCCAAGAAGGACGAGATCGCGTTCGCACAGACCTACTTCGCGATCCAGACCCGCAAAGCCGAGCTGATCGAACAGCGACTGCTGGAGTCGGAGCGGGTCGGCGCCCGGAACAAGCTCACCGCGACAGAGAAGGAGCTGTCCGCCGTCATCTACGAGCAGACGGGTGGCAACGAGAACTTCGGCATCATCCGGAGCAAGGGTGACACCGCCCTGTTCGGGGTGAGCACCCAGGCGATGAAGGCGCGGTGGAAGGTGCCCGACAGTCGACCGCTGGCCGACTTCGCCCCGACGATCGTGCTCAAGGCCAAGGACTTCGCCACCGAGATCACGATCCACAACGCCCGCGAGCATGAGATGCGGACTGAGGGCGCGATTTCAGCGGAGCACTTCACCAACAATGAGGCCGTCCGCCAGACGCTGCTCTCGCGGGGCATTCGCCCTGAGGAGCTGCCACCGGAGGAGGACGTCAAGAAGGTCGAGCGGCGGATCACCTCCGACCAAAAGGCCTCACTCAGCAACCCCGAGTCGCTTGGGCTTCCGGGCGGAGACGATTGATGGCACCGAAGAAGAGCGCGAAGAAGGCCGCGGGGCGAGCAGCCAAGTCCGTCGAGACGCTCGTCCACGACGAAGCCAAGCGCCGGAACATCCCCACCGCCGAGTACTCGGCGATGCACGGGGGCAAGGGCGAGGAGCTGCGCCTCAAGTATCCCCGGAACACCGACCTCGATCCGCAGCTGGTCTGGCGCGGCAAGGACGAGCAGGACTGGAGCGACCTCGTGGTCACGGCACCACCGCTCTACATCCAGGAGAAGGTCCACCCCAAGGCGCTGATCGACGACCTGCTGCGCCAGACCCGGGAGCAGAAGCACGACGAGGGCGAGCTGATGGCCGACCTCTTCGCCGACTTCAACGGGATCCCCAAGGGGGTGGACAAGACCGAGTTCTACCAGCACGACCAGAACTGGTCGAACCGGATGATCCTCGGCGACTCGCTGCAGGTGATGGCGTCACTCGCCGAGCGCGAGGGGCTTCGCGGCAAGGTGCAGTGCATCTACCTCGACCCGCCCTACGGGATCAAGTTCAACTCCAACTTCCAGTGGAGCACCACCTCACGCGATGTGAAGGACGGCAACACCGCCCACATCACCCGCGAACCCGAGCAGGTGAAGGCATTTCGCGACACGTGGCGTGACGGCATCCACTCGTATCTCACCTACCTGCGTGACCGTCTTACGGTTGCCCGCGATCTGCTGACGGAGTCAGGGTCGATCTTTGTACAGATTGGGGATGAAAATGTGCACCGCGTGCGACTTCTCCTCGATGAAGTGATCGGAGCCGACAACTTTGTTGCCCAGATTACCTACCGAGTAAAGAGCCCGTTGGGTGTCTCGGAGCTTGCCAGGACAACCGACTTCATTCTCTGGTATGCCAAGGAGCGCTCGGGTATGAAGTTCAGGCCCGCACGATCCGAGAAGAGCCTGGATTCACATCCCGAGTTCTCTAGCGCGGTGACTCCTGATGGGGGCACTGTCAGCCGTTCTCAGGCGGCTGCTCTCGACGACCTGAATGGGCTCCGCTATTTCACGGCGCAGAACTTGGCGTCATCGGGGTACACCCCTTCATGCACCTTCACGGCACTAGTTGATGGTCGACGGTTTCCACCCCCGAAGAACAAGAGTTGGAAGACCACCGAGGATGGGATAAGGCGGATGTACCGCGCTGACCGACTTCTCCCGTTGAAGACGAGTCTTCGCTGGAGGTACTACTTCGATGATGCTCCTAGTGAGGTCATCACCGATGTCTGGACGGACACATTTAGCGCTCCGGAGAAGGAGTATGTAGTCCAGACAGCAGAGTCTGTCGTCGAGCGGTGCGTGCTCATGACGACTGATCCCGGTGATCTTGTCATCGATCCCACGAGTGGCTCCGGCACAACAGCGACAGTTTGTGAGCGTTGGGGACGTCGATGGATCGCTATGGACACCTCCCGCGTGGCGATGGCGCTAGCACGCGCCAGGGTGATGGGAGCTCGTTACCCGTTCTACTTGCTTGCTGACTCGCACGAAGGCCAAGTCAAGGAGGCCGAGCTCTCCCAGTCGATCCCATCGGGCCAGTTGACCCGCGGTGACATCCGTCAGGGGTTTGTTTACGAACGGGTGCCCCACATAACACTCAGATCTATCGCCAACAACGCTGAGATCGACGTGATCTGGGAGAACTGGCAAGAAACCCTGGAGCCACTGCGCTCCGAGCTAAACAAGGTGCTGGGCAAGAAGTGGGAGGAATGGGAGATCCCGAGGGAGATCGGTGATGACTGGTCGGCAAGAGCGAAAGACGCCCATGCCAAGTGGTGGGAGGCCCGGATCGCCAGGCAGCAGGAGATCGACGCATCGATCGCGGCCAAGGCCGACTACGAGTACCTCTACGACAAGCCGTACCAGGACAACAAGAAGGTCCGGGTAGCCGGCCCTTTCACGGTGGAGTCGCTCTCGCCTCACCGGATGGTCGGGGTCGACGAGGAGGTCGAGGCCACCGCCGCCGTGCTGGAGAAGAAGACCGGGTACTCTGCGACCGGAAAGGACTTCCCGTCGATCATCCTCGAGAACCTCCACACCGCCGGAGTGCAGCAGGCTGCAAAGGGCGACAAGATCACCTTCACCTCGCTGCAGCCCTGGCCCGGCGAGCTCGTCTGCGCCGAGGGGCGGTATCAGGAGGCGAGCAAGGAGAAGCGGGCGGCGATCTTCATCGGGCCAGAGTTCGGCACGGTGACCCGTCCGGATCTGGTCGCCGCGACCCGCGAGGCCGCCGAGGCCGGGTTCGACGTACTGATCGCCTGCGCGTTCAACTTCGAGGCCCACACCACCGAGTTCAGCAAGCTAGGCAACGTCCCGGTGCTCAAGGCGCGGATGAACGCCGACCTACATATGGCCGACGAGCTCCGCAAGACGGACAAGGCCAACCTCTTCGTGGTCTTTGGTGAGCCGGATATCGAGATCCTGTCTGCAGACCAGGAACGAATCAGGGTGCAGGTCAAGGGTGTGGACGTGTTCGACCCGAGCACCGGCGAGATTCGATCCGACGATCCGGATGGCATCGCCTGCTGGTTCATCGACACCGACTACAATGAAGAGTCATTCTTCGTGAGGCATGCCTACTTCCTGGGTGCCAATGATCCATACAAGTCGCTCAAGACGACGCTCAGGGCGGAGATCAATCAGGATGCGTGGGAATCGCTGCACTCCGACACTTCCCGACCGTTCGAAAGGCCGAAGAGCGGCCGAATCGCGGTAAAGGTGATCAATCACCTCGGTGATGAAGTCATGAAGATCGTAAGGGTGTAAACGCATCGGGGTCTTTCTATCCCTGGTAGCAATGGGGGCACTATGCACGTCGCGATCAAGCCAGTCACTCCTGATATTCCTAGTGCTTATCTCAAGCCGCTTGCCGATGTGCTAGATCGCGCGAACGGGAAGTCCACAACGCTGCGGGCAGGGATAGCGTATGCGACTTACTCTGGAACACGACTGCTCATTACTCAGTGCGAGTCCAAGCCAGAATGGAGTTCACTCCGCAAGCTCTTCTTGGTTGGCTTACACCACGGCATAACTGAGCCGTCAGCGCTCTCTGGGCTTCGGTCGCTGCCGAATGCTGAAGTCAGAGTCGTTGTCCCCGGTGGTAGACTCTCGCTTGACGCCCTCTACTCCTCTAGGATCTACCATCCGAAGGTCTTTGCCGTTTGTGAAGACAGATCCAACACAATTGCCTTCTTGCAGGCAGGCTCGGCGAACTTGACCGCAGCTGCAATAGGGGATGCCCCAACGAATCACGAGCTAGGGGTCGCCATATACGGTCGGAATGGCAAAAGCGTCGATCGCAGTGGGCAGTTCATGCCGTGGTGGGAGGCCGCCTGGACGCTTGGCCGGGTCGCCGATACAACGGTGATCCGTCGCTACGCCGAGCTCCGGAAGAAGATGTTGGAGCAGAACCCCCTCCTGAGGGGGGCCATAGCGACCCCCAATGAGATCGAATTTGCCACAACACTCTTCATTGAAGTTGGGGCAGGTTCAGGTCCACCACACGCAAGACACCAAGTCGAGTTTCCGGAATCGATCGTTCGGTACTTTGGGAAGCCACGACAAGGCCGACGCGACCTCACCTTGATTGCGGGCAACAAGAGCTGGCGGAACCGTCCACTCTCATTCAAGCAGACTACCTTCGGTGTCGCCATCTGGCGGCTTGGAATGCCTACCCAAACAACCGGTGGAGATCCTGTTGCTCAGCGAGTGATTCGTTTCGAGCGAACCGCAAAGCGGTGGCAGTTCCGGTACAGGGTGCTTGATGTCAATGGCAGAGAACATAGGCAGTGCATCGCTGACGCCAATCTTCACGGTCACTTGGGTAGCACCGGTGGTCCATCCGGACGCCAGTTTGGCTTCTTTGGATAGCGAGCGTTTGCGCTTACGCATGGAATACCCGGTGACCGTTTGAAGAGCATGTGGCGCTACCGAGCTGTGCGGACCTATCCTGCGGACTCGTGCAATCGCCTACGCCGAGAACGAGGTGATGACAGTTGTTAGAGTTTATGGTCTGCCTGACGTCCCCAAGCAAAGGATGCATGCGATGACTCCGATCTTCCCACGGATCCTGACCAACTTGGGAACTGCTTTAGCCGCGGAGCAGAAGTTCGGCCAAGCGCGGTCGACAAGAGTTGTCGCACTCTTGCGTGGAGAGAAACTTCCGAAGGTTGACCGGCTGCTGGAGGCTCTCGCCGAGGATTTCGAGGATTGCGATGATCAAGCTTGAGTCTATCGAGATTCATGAGTTCCGCGGTATTCGGGACGCTGCGCTCTCGTTTCGGGGCAAGAGCGCAGTGGTGGCTGGCCCAAACGGCACGGGGAAGAGTGGTGTTGTGGATGCAATCCAGTTCGCGTTGACTGGCGAGGTGACGCGGCTCACCGGCGAAGGATCTCGCGAGCTGAGCGTAGCAAGGCATGGACCTCATGTTGATGTGCGCGATTCACCCGGTGACGCATGGGTCAGCCTGAAGGTGTACATACCATCACTAAGCAAGACGGCCACGATCACACGTACGGTCAAGCGTTCAGAGTCGATGAGGCTGAAGCCAGATGACCCTGAGGTGAAGAGAGTCATCGAGGAGATGGGGCGCCACTCGGAAGTGTCACTGTCACGACGGGACATTATCAAGTTCATCCTGACTCAGGATGGTAAGAGATCCTCGGATGTCCAGGCGCTCCTCAGACTCGAAATCGTCGGCGAGACACGTGCGCTGCTGAAGAAGGTGCTCAACAAGGCAGAGAGTCACGCGGCTAAGGCCGAGACACTGTTCAAGGCCGATGCGCGTCGACTTGGGGAGCACTTGGGAGTTGATCCAATCGACACGGGCGCCATGATCGATAAGATCAATGTGGCACGAGGGACACTTGGCCTTCAGTCGATCTCGGCCCTAAAGGAAGGCGTCCTCGTCGATCTTCCCGCGCAAGCACAGCACGCGTCAGCTGGTCTGAGTCGTGACAAGGCCATCGCAGAAGTTGATAAGCTGCTTGTCGCCCTGAGCTACCGTGAGTCAGATCCCCTTCAGCTCGTGGTGAGGGACATCGGACGCGCCCTGCAAGAGCTGGATGAGAAACCCTCACTTGCCGAGGGGGTTCGCCTGATTCCGCTTTTTGAGCTGGGGCTCGAAGTGGCTAGCGGGGACGAGTGCCCGCTGTGCGGTACCGAATGGAAGCTCGTCGTGCTAAAGGAAGAGATCCGCAAGCGAATCCGCCTTGCTGAGACCAGCCGCATCTGGCGTACTGGAGTTGAAAGGCAAGCGAGGGAGCTTGCCGTGGGCCTCGCCGAACTGGGTCGCACGGTGGAAGGCATCGCGGCCATTCCCGAAGTGGAGACTGAAGACTCTGAGGCATTGAGGCGGTGGGGGAAGGATCTGGTTCGGCTTGGCGAGCGCATCTCGAAGTTCACCGGTGTGGTCGCTGAAAGTCGGCGGTTGACTGGGAACTGGCTGGCCGCTCCAGAGGGAATATCCGAACTCGCAACTCGACTGCGGGAGCGCATTTCTCACCGTCCTGCCGATACGGCGCTGGCTTCCGCGCGCGATCTGCTTGTGGTCGCTGCCGACAGACTCACGAACTTCCGGAAGTCAGCGCTTGCGTGGACCAGTCAGTCTCGGGTTCACCAACGAGCCACGATTCTGTACGATGGCTTTGTGGTGGAATCAGAGCAGGAACTGCTCCGACTGTATAAGGAGGTGGAGAACGACTTTGCCACGTCTTATCGACTTATCAATGCAGAAGATGAAGGTACCTTCACGGCCCAGCTCTCTCCCGATGAAGCAAGGTTGTCGTTGTCAGTCGACTTTTACGGTCGTGGGCCCTACCCCCCGGGCGCCTACCATTCTGAGGGGCATCAAGATGGAATGGGTATCTGCCTATATCTGGCCCTTGTGAAGCAGGCCATGGGGGCAGACATGAAGCTCGTGGTCTTGGATGATGTGGTGATGTCCATCGACGCTGGGCATAGACGCCGATTTTGCGAGCTCCTCAAGTCACAGTTCCCCGAGGTGCAGTTCATCATCACTACGCATGATGAAGTATGGGCGCGGCAGCTGGCAAGCAGCGGAGTAGTCGATCATGCCGGGCAGCTGTTCTTCGATTCCTGGGACATTGAAAGCGGCCCAGTGCTTCAGCACGGTGGTGATGTGTGGGCACGCATCGCAACGGACCTTGGCAAGAACGACGTGTCCGCCGCGGCTGCTCGACTGAGACGTCATCTAGAGTTTGAGGCGAGAGAGATGGCGCACGAGCTTGGCGCATCGGTGCGATTCAAAGCCGACGCAAGGTACGACCTCGGTGACCTTTTCGAGCCAGTGGTATCACGTCAAGGACGGCTACTTGATGATGCCCTGGCAGCTGCACGTTCCTGGGAGCGACCTGATGCTGTCGCGGCGATCCAATCGCTTATCGAGGAACGGAAGGCCGCCCTTCGAGCTAAGAGCGACGAACAGTGGCTGGTGAATCAGGCTGTCCATTTCAACGAATGGAAGACTTTCCACAAGAATGATTTCCTCCCGATTCGTGACGCGTTTAGAGAGCTACTGAGTGTATGGACCTGCAAGTCATGTGGGTCGCGGCTACGACCGACTGCCGGAAACTCGCCTTCCGACCTCCGCTGTCAATGCGATCAGATCCACTTCAATCTCGTAAAGCGGAAGCCATAGTTCACCTCTCCGGATATGAACCTCCGTCTCGCCTCCACCTTCACCGACTCCCTCGCCAGGCTCACCGGTGACGAGCAGAAGGCCGTCAAGACGACGGCCTTCGACCTGCAGGTCAACCCTGCCTCGCCCGGTCTGTCGTTCCACAAGCTCGACCGGGCCCGCGACAAGCACTTCTGGTCGGTCAGGGTCTCCCAGGACATCCGGGTCATCGTCCACAAGACCGACGAGTCCGTCCTCCTCTGCTACGTGGACCACCACGACAAGGCGTACGCCTGGGCCGAGCGACGGAAGCTGGAGACCCATCCGACCACGGGCGCGGCACAGATCGTCGAGATCCGCGAGACGGTCACCGAGATCTCCCGGCCGGCAGTGGCTACCGAGCCAGCCGCAGAACCGACCGAGGCTCAGGAGTCCTGGCCGCTCTACCAGTACGACGCCGAAGCGCTGATGCAGTACGGTGTCCCGGAGGAGTGGGTCGGCGACGTCCGGACTGCCTCCGATGAGACCCTCTTTGAGGTTCTCGAGCATCTCCCCACCGAGGCGGCCGAGGCGATGCTGGAGCTGGCGACCGGCGGGACTCCGACGGTGGCGGCAGTTGCTCCGGCCGCAGCCGATCCGTTCGCCCACCCCGACGCCGAGCGGCGGTTTCGCGTCATGCAGGACCGCGAGGAGCTCGAGCGAGCGCTCGACTACCCGTGGTAGAAGTGGTCGGTCTTCCTCCACCCGGCGCAGCGCGAGATGGTCGAACGCCGGTTCGGCGGTCCCGCCCGCGTGGCCGGGACGGCCGGGACCGGCAAGACGGTGGTTGCGCTCCACCGGGCCGTCCACCTCGCCCGCCAGAACCCGAATGCCCGCGTCCTCCTGACCACCTTCTCGGTGACCTTGGCCCGGATGCTCCGGCAGAAACTGACGCGGTTGGTGGGGTCAAGCTCCGCCCCCTCGCCTTCCCCCACCGGCGCTGCGCGCGGCGGGGCAGGGCTCGGGGTGACAGTCGATCCGATCGACGATGTGGGATTCACCCTCTACCAGCAGTCGTTCGGTACGCCGCAGCGGGCAACCCCGGGGATGATCCGGTCGGCGCTGAGCGAGATCTCGCGCGAGGTGGGCGGGCACTCATTCTCGGATGCCTTCCTCCTCAACGAGTGGACGGAGGTGGTCGATGCCTGGCGGCTCACCACCTGGGAGGCGTACCGCGACGTGGCCCGGCTCGGTCGCAAGACCCGCCTGGGCGAGAAGCAGCGTGCTACGCTCTGGGAGATCTTCTCACGGATGCACACCCGGCTCGACGAGGCGGCCCTCTTCACCCCGGCAATGCTCTTCGCCGCGGTGACCACGGAGCTCGAGCGGTCGGGTGAGGCGCCCTTCCAGCATGTGGTTGTCGACGAGGCGCAGGATATCAA
>CAZOIX010000053.1:0-11727 GCA_964579685.1 uncultured Mycobacterium sp. | reverse complement strand
TCTGAGAACGTGGCGGAAACCGATCCCAAAGGCTCGATCTCCGCTTCGACATGAACTCCGGGCCTGACCGCGGCCATGGGTCCAAGCGCTCCTGAAAGAACGATCTGGCCAGCGCGAAGTGGCTGCCCGTACGCAGCAGCTGTCCTGGCCAACCACATCAATGCAAGGATCGGGTCACCCAGACAGGCCGCTCCAGAGCCGGCTGATACCGGAACGCCATCGGCCGACATTCGCATGACGACGTCCCGGGGCTCGAATTCGTCGATTTCGAGCCGGTTCTTCCCCAGAACGAACAGCCCGCTGGAGGCGTTGTCCGCCACGGTGTCAGCGATACTCAAGTCCCAATTCGCTATGCGGCTGTCCACGATCTCCAGTGCCGCAACGGCGTAGCGAATCGATCCTCGAATTTGATCTTCGCTTGACACGTCTCTGTCGATATCTTCCGCGAGTACGAAGGCGACTTCGGCTTCGACCTTGGGCTGCAACAACTTTCGATAAGGAACGGGCGTCTCGCCGGATGCGTCCATGTCAGCAAATAGGACACCGAAATCCGGTTGGTCGACGCCGAGTTGTTGCTGTACTGAAGGAGCAGTCAGGCCGATCTTTCGACCGATTACTACTCCGCCCGCCGCCACCCGGCGAGCGTTGAGCTCCTGCTGAACCGCATACGCCGAATCAATGTCCTCCGCGCCGATCAGCGTGCGCACCGGAAGTGCTGGTTGCCCTGTCACGAAAGCGGTTTGGATACGGTCGACGGCAGCTCGGATGATGCTGATGTCGCGAACTGTGGTTGTCATATGTGACCTTCCTTTTTGGGCGGCAACGTCATCGACGTTATGGACAGGGTTAATGGGGTTCGCGCAAGTGTTGCCAGGCAAAGCCTTCTTACTGCCGAGCGCTTTTCGCATGCCGGTCGACGTCGGCCACCCCGGCAATGGACTTGAGTCGAAGATGGGAGGAGATCTCGAGCGAGCCGCCGACTCCGCTGTCTTTGTATCCCTCGGCTGGGTCGGAGACACCGTGGCTCCGCGCGTTAATCGAGATGCGCCCGGTATGCATTTTGCGCGCCACCGCCGTCGCACGCTCGACGTCACGACTGAACACCGCACCGCCAAGCCCATATGACGAATCATTGGCCATTCGTGTCGCGTCCTCATCTCCGTCATGAGGAACCACGACCAGCACGGGCCCAAATATCTCTTCGCGGAACACGCGCATCGTACGGTCGACGTCGACGATCACCGTGGGCTCGACGTAGAAGCCGGTCGCAATGGACGGACGACCACCTCCGAGGGTCACCCGAGCTCCTTCGGCACGAGCCGAGTCGATGTAGTCCTCGACACGTGCACGCTGCGCCGCGCTGACAAGCGGACCGAAGACTGTCCCTGGATCCAGCGGGTCACCCACCTGAGCACTGGCCAAGCATGATGTGACGACCTCGAGTACATCGCTGAAGCGTGCGCGAGGCGCGATGACACGCGTGCACGAGTAGCAGACCTGCCCCGTATTCGGCAGGCAGGTGGTGACCAAGTTGTCGGAGAAGAGCTCGAGGTCCGCATCGTCGAGCAACACGGCCGCCGACTTCCCACCCAGCTCCGCTACGACCGGCTTTAACAAATGCCCTGCACGCGAGGCGATTACGCGACCGGCATCCGTGGAACCCGTGAAGGACACCATGTCTATGTTCGGATCGTCAACCACCGCGGACCCTGTCGTGCGGCCACCGGTGACGACGTTGATCACACCGGGAGGGAATCCGACTGCCGCAGCGAGCTCCCCGATGAGCAATGAGTCCAAAGGTGTTTCCTGCGCAGGTTTCACGACGACCGTGCACCCTGCGGCGAGAGCCGGAGCCAGCTTGTGGGCTAATAGTGACTGGGGCGCATTCCACGGGATGATGATCCCGACGACGCCCACCGGTTCACGTCTGACGATGTTCTTCCCGTCGGCACTAGCAACTTCGGGCTCGAACGATTCGGCTTCCTCGGCATAGTGACGGTAGAGAGCTATGGGACGAGTGCCATTGGTACGACGTGACCTCGAGATGACGGCTCCATTCTGGGCCGTCACGAGGTGCGCGATCTCCTCGCGTCGTTCATCGAAACGGTCGGCCAGCGCGGCGATCAGGGCTGCACGATCTTTGGATGGCGCTTCGGCCCACCCCCGCAGCGCGGCGTGCGCCGCCATCGCCGCTGACGCTACATCGGCGGGGCTCCCGTCTGGAACGCTCCCGACCCAGTCCTCGGTGGCCGGATCGGTGAGGTCGATGAAGGCATCGGAATTGGACTCTTGCCAGACACCATCGACATAGATATGGCTGTGGCGACTGCCGATCACGCCGATTCTCCGGAAAGTACTGGATTCTTGACCACAGCGGGCGTGAAAGCCGCAGGGACACTATGGAATCCACGCAACACGTTGTTGAGCTTGCGGATGGGCTCGCCAATCGTGATCGTCTCGACGCGCTCGATCATCGATTCTAATACCGCTTGGAGCTCGATCCGGGCCAACACCTGACCCGCGCAGGCATGAAGACCGGTTCCAAAGGTCAAATGACCCGCGGCGTTTCGGTGAATGTCGAATTTGTCTGGCTCCGGATACTGGCGCTCATCGCGATTGCCGCTTCCATAGATGACAGCAACCCGCTCACCCGCGGCGATCTCAATTCCGCTTACCTCGGCGTCCACCGCTGCGACACGGGAGAAGAGCTGCGCAGGTGCTTCGATCCTCAACACCTCATTCACGACGGCGTTGACCCGGTGCGGTAACCCGCGGAGTTCGTGCCACTGCTCAGGATGCGTCCCGAGCAGCCACACCATCGCCCCAAGCGCATTGACGGTCGTGTCCATCCCCGCCGTAAGGTACGCCGAAAGTAGGTGCAGGCAGTACTCCTCGGGGATGATCCCAGCGTCGGCCGCTTCGTATACCGCGGCACCCATGCTGCCCGGCGCCAGTTGGTCCCTCGTTGCGACGGTGCGGATGTACTCGAACTGCTCGGCGATGTCGGCCAGGCCTGCCGAGGTGCGATCACTTGGCGGCCCAAAGGCGTTGAACGCACCGCTGGCCCAGCGCAGCAACTCCGAGCGAGCATCAACGGGGAGGCCGATCAGCTCTCCGACGACCTCTACGGGAAAGACCTGACTGAAGTCGGTCACCGCATCGAAGGAGCCTCTTCTGGTCATCTCGTCGACAAGCGATTGAGCTCTGGGCCGAATGACCTGCTCTACATTGCGAATTGAGCGAGGCCCCAAACGATCCTGGAGAACACCGCGCAGCATCTCGTGGCGTGGCGGGTCGGACGCGATGACGCTGTGTCTACGGACCTCGTTGAACTGACTGTTGAAGCCGACACCTTTGCCGGATATGAATCGCGTGTGGTCAATGAGGACTGCCCGCACTTCGGCATACCGCGCCACCGCGAGCACGCCATTAGCGGTCAGGCGGACGACCGGCCCCAGCTCACGCATGCGGGCGTACGTGGGAAACGGATCACGCAACACCTCGTCGGAGAAGATATCGACGTCGAACTCTGGGATCGTGCTCACCGACTCTCGGCTCCTTCTGTTGTATTGAGTCGCCCCCCGCTTGCCGTGCGAGACCTATCCATGTCGCCCGTCCCCTCATCCGAAGCGGACGTCGGCTACGGCGGATCCGGTGCCGGCGAGATCTTTACTGGCCAAATGCCGGTCCAGCCGGGGATACACCCTGCGCGCGTTACCCTCCACCACTGCGTGGTGTTCTCTCTCACTCAAATCGAGTTCGTTGATGTAGACAAGCGTGTCGTCCCATGCGACTCCGGTGTCCGGGTCAACTCCGCGAACCGCGCCGAGCATTTCGGACGCGAAAAGCAGGTTCGCCGGACCGATCACCCGGTGCAGCAGATCGATTCCAGCCTGGTGATAGACGCAAGTGTCGAAGTACACATTTTCAAGGAGTTCGCTTGGGTCTGGTCTGCCCAGCCGAGCCGCCAAGCCGCGGTAACGGCCCCAGTGGTACGGGACGGCGCCACCTCCGTGCGGGATCACAAAGGTCAGCTTCGGAAATCGCTGGAACAAGTCAGACTCCACGAACTGCATGAAAACGCTCGTGTCAGCGTTGAGGTAGTGCGCGCCGAGCGTGTGGAAGTTTGGATTACACGAGGTCGAAACATGCACCATCGCAGGCACTTCCAACTCGATCATGACCTCGTACAGCGGGTACCAGTATTCGTCCGTCATCGGGGGCGTCGTCCAGTACCCGGCCGTCGGGTCCGGGTTGACGTTGCACCCGACGAAACCGAGTTCATCCACGCAACGTCGTAGCTCGTCGACCAACGCACGCAAGTCTCCATAAGGCGTCTGCGGCAACTGAGCCACTGGCGCGAAAGCGTCGGGATAAAGTTGCGCCACACGGTGGACCAGGTCGTTGGACGCACGGGCCCAAGCGGTGGCGGTGGCCTGGTCCGCTATATGGTGCTCCATCCCGGAAGCTTTCGGCGAGAACAGCATCAGATCACCACCTCGCTCGCGAAGCACGCGCAGCTGATTGTTCTCGACGCTCTCTCGGAGCTCGTCGTCACCGATCCTCGGCGCTGCCGGCGCGGGCACGCTGGGATCTTCCAACGCCGCGAGCTGTTGGTCACGAAACGCCTGATGCGCCGGCGGTGACGTGGTGTAGTGACCGTGGATGTCAATGATCACCGCACGGCGTCCTCATAGTCGACATAGCGCAACCCCGCGCAGGCAAGGTCGGCACGCATGTTGTTGACGTCCAGGCTGAGTTCACCGTGCATGTACCGCTTTCGGTTCTCAGCTTCCCTGGTCTCGCGCAGCCTGGCGGCCGCTGCGACCGCAGCGGCCTCCGTGCGGGGGACGACGACGACACCGTCGTCGTCGCCGACCACGACGTCACCCGGTTCGACCCAGGCGCCGGCACAAGTAATCCCGACATTGACCGAGCCAAGACGTTTTTTCACCGTGCCCTGTGCTGAGACACATTTCGACCAGACTGGAAAATTCATGGCCGCGAGTTCCGTGACGTCCCGGCATCCGGCGTCGATCACCAGACCACTCACACCCCGGGCCGCGAGTGCCGTGGCCAGTAATTCACCGAAAAATCCATACTCCGAGGGCTCTTCGGGGGCGACTACCAGGACATCACCTGCCTCACACTGCTCCACCGCCACATGGATCATCCAGTTGTCATCTGACGGCACACTGACAGTCACCGCGGATCCGCAGACCCGTGCACCGGTGTAGATCGGCCTCATGTACGCAGCGAGCAGCCCGGTGCGGCCCTGTGCTTCATGAATTGTCGCAACGCCGAACTGGGCGAGCTCCTCCCGCACCGCGGGATGGGCGCGAGGTGGATTACGAACGACGACAGACACCGTCAGGACTCCTTTCCGAGCCAAGGCATCAGCGAAATGTGGATCACGTCGGCGTCCTCTGTCTCACCAGCCAGCGCTCGGATAGCCCTGTCGACCTGATCGAGCGCGAACTTGTGCGTAGACAGCCGCTCCAGCGGAAACCGTCGCGACGCAAGCTGTTCGAGTGCGAGCTCACACGCGCGGTAACTATGGCCGCGTGCGCTTCGGATCGTGATGGCCTTCTCAGTGAGCTTCTTCAGCGGAAAATCGGGGAAAGCAGCTAGTTCCCCCTGGATGAGCAATGTGCCCTCACGGCGTTTCAAGGCGTCGATGCCGAGTAACACCGGTCCCACACCAGCCCGCGAGGTGCAGTCGAGTACGAAGTCGACGCCGCGCCCGTTGGTCAAGTCCATTATCCGGTCGTGGGGAGCTTCTGCAACGATGTCGATGACCTCGTCTGCACCGAGTTCCAGCGCGAGGTCCAGGCGAGCTTTGTCCCGCGTCGCGCCCGTAACGATGATTTGGGACGCGCCGGCTTGCTTGCAAGCCACGACTTGCGACAGTCCCTGCTGGCCCGGCCCCTGAATCAGGACAGTGTCGGCGTAACCGACACCTGCGGCGATCAGTGCCCACTCGATGCCGTTCGACAAGGGAGTAACGAGACCGGCCAGTTCAGCATCGACACTGTCGGGCACCTTATGTACCACCGCATTCCACGGCAAGTACATGTATTCGGAGAAGCCACCCCACAGCGTTCCGGCGTTGTTAGCTGAGGTGTAGCCGTATCTGCGCGCATCGGCGTTCGTTCGCCAGTCGGTTGCCTCGCAGTGGCGGTACTCGCCGATCCGGCACCATTCGCACTGATAGCAACCAACGTAATGCTCGACGAAGATTCGGTCGCCTTCGCCCACACCGTGCAACCGCGTGAACTTCTTTCCCGCCATGGCGATGATGCCGACGTTCTCGTGGCCCATGATCACCGGCTCGTCGAATGGCGGTTTCGAATACATCTTGACATCCGTGCCGCATATCCCGGCGACCTCCACCTTCAGCAGCGCGGAATCATCGGACAGTTCCGGCAGGGGCAAGTCCCGCAACTCGGTGGTGTTCGGCGCCGTACGTACAGCAGCCAAAACGCGCTCGACCAACTCATCCTCGCAATCGCCTTTTGGCATTATGGTCATGCCAATTTACCATCCGCGGCATCGGCCGCCATTGCCGGTAACTGCCCGTTTTCCACGGGTTGCCAACGCCGCCAGCCCTTCGACCCTCGGGAATTATGGTTTCGGCAACACACTCCGCGATACGATCCGGATGCGGTGCTCTGAGCATCAGCGCGATGTGCTCAAAGCCGGCGCCTAAAACTGCCGCGCTCGCCGCAGGGCGATCCGCAAATCGCCTGTTGTGCCGCGGTGATGACTCCGGATGATGGCATGACTTGCCACGGCTTCGCAGCGACCGTGACACAATGGTCATGCCAATTTACCAATATGCTATCCAAGCCGCCAGTGCCCGGAGACTGATGCCCGAAAACCGCCGCGTGCTGACCACGCTGACGCGCTCTCAAGGAGCCAACCAAGCCGTCAAGGACGGCTCGGTAGCTCCTGCAGGATTTCAGCTGTAGTTCGAGGAAATACCCTTGTTGGTCAACGGGTTCCGCCGAATGGTTCGGCACCTGGAGTTCGACGTCAGCGAGATGGCGCTCACCACCTACCTGACCGCACGTGAACACGGTGTCGCCTTCACCGCCTTACCAGTCTTTCTCGTGCGGGGATTTCACCACGGGGCCATCCTGTACAACCGGCACTCGACGATCCGACACCCGAAAGACCTCGAAGGCCGGCGGGTCGGCGTCAACCGCGGGTATACCGTCACCACCGGTGTGTGGGCGCGCGGCATTCTCGCCGCGGAACACGACGTCGACCTCGACCGAGTGACTTGGCTGCTTTCCGGCGACGAACACGTGGAGTCGTACGTCCCTCCGCCCAACGTGGTCTCCGCCGGCCCCGACGCAGACCTGGCCGATATGCTGATCGCAGGCGAAATCGATGCGGTCATCGGCGTCGACGTCGACCATCCTGATATCGCGCCGTTGATCGCCGACCCCCACGGTGCCGCAATCAGCGCCTTGCGTGATCGTTCGTTCTACCCCATCAACCACCTCATCGTCCTCAAGGACGAGGTGCTGCAGCACTACCCGGACGCTGCGGCTGCAGTGTACGCAGCATTCAGTAAAGCCAAGGAGCGCTATGTCGCTCGGCTCTCCGACGGACGGGTGACCAGCCCAACCGATCGGATGTACGCCGAGGTGATGGAGACGACGGGCGCAGACCCGCTGCCCTATGGTGTTGAGCTCAACCGGCCAATGCTCGAGCAATTGTTGGAGTTCGCAATGGCGCAACACATTTTGAGCCGACCGATCAAGATCGAGGACGTATTCGTCTAGCTTCCGCGGGTGCGGGACGGATCAGCTCGCGAAGCGAAACCGAGACATCGCGGGCATCCTGGGCCCGGATTGTGGATCCTTGGGTGAGCGCCTTTTGTACTGCCATGTAGTCACCTGGCGCGTTGACGGAGTCAACCGCCATCAAAGCGTCGTCGTGGTAATAGAGCACGGAGAATGACTCACGTTCGGGAGCGCCGCGAACCAAGTAGTAGTCGTGACCCCTCGCCAGGCCGGCGATGCGAAGCTTGAGATCGAACTGTTCGGACCAGAACCGCGGCACCGGCAGGTCTGACTCCACCCTGCCCGCCAATGTCGCGGCAGCCGCTTTGGCCTGAATTATGGCGTTTTGAACCGACTCCAAGCGCACTTTGCCGCTGCCAGTACGCCAATCGGGTTGAACAGTGCAATCGCCCGCCGCTACGACGTTCGGATTGCTGGTACGCGCGAAGCGGTCGACAACAATGCCACCGTCACAAACGAGATCCAGTTGGTCCGCGAGTTCGGTCCGTGGCACGACTCCGATACCGATGATTACAAGATCTGCGGGAAGGCTGCTGCCGTCTGACAATTCCACCGATTGCACGCGTGCATCCCGCCCGGTCAGCGACACTACTTCCGCGTTCAGACGTATGGTGACACCGCGGCGCGCGTGCGCATCGAGGTAGAAGCCGGAGACCACGGGTGCCACGGCTCGCCCCATCAACCGATCGGCGGCCTCAACCACGGTCACCGTTTTACCTTGGGCACGCGCAACCGCCGCGGCTTCGAGTCCGATGAACCCGCCGCCGACCACGACGACGGGTTCTGCTTCTCACTGGAGCTGGCGCAGCTTCGCGGCATCATTCGCCTGCGCTCACCCTCACTGCTCCTCTGGAATGTGAACGATCAGGCCGTCGAGCGACTCGATCATCGTGATCTGACAAGACAATCGGCTCGACTCACGCCGTTCGGCGGCAGCACCGAGTTCGAGTAGGTCCTCTTCCATTCCCTGAGGCCCACCAACGCCACCTGCAAACTCTTCATCGACATAGATGTGGCAGGTGGCACAGCTGCAGTTTCCGCCGCACTCGCCTACGATGCCGGGAACGCCGTTGCGTACGGCGGCGGACATGACCGACTCGCCGAGATGCGCATCCACCACGCGCTTCGAACCGTCCGGAGCGATGAAGACAACCTTCGGCATGTGGTTCTCCAGTCAAGAGATTAAGGCCTGACCATAATACCTTGAGGTTGGCGACCTACGGGATACAGGACGGGAAGGATGCGCATCGACGCGAACGGCTGTGAATCGCACGTATTCGTGGCGAGCTGGCACGGGGATTTCCGCCGCTGCTCGCGGCGGATCGCCTGATGACACGGGTTCTGCCCTATTGGAATTCCGCTATAGCAGTGGGATGGCGAACCAGCCAGTCACATTAGTTGTGGCACATGGGAATCGACTGCGAATGATTCGTACGATCTCTGGAACAGATGATGCCCGCGCAGGTACGTGCCCTGGACATACCGACCGGAGCGGCGCTGCGTTATGATACAGGCGATAGGCTAGTGCCACTGTTACGCGGAGGCGTCTACCTCTAAGCGGCCACGCCACGCCGGCGCTCAAGTGGCGGACGACCGCCAGGGCGATCGCCTTATCATTGGGCCATGCCTGCATCCGAGAGTCCCTCGACGACCCCGGCTGATTCGATGTTCAGCCCGGTCAGTCCGGGCCGGGCCTCGGCGATGATTGTCGACCAGATACGGGTGTTGATTCGGGAAGGTCAGCTGCGGCCGGGCGACCGCCTGCCTGCCGAACGTGAACTCTGTGACAAGTTCGGGGTGAGCCGGGTTACGGTGCGCGAAGCATTGCGCGGCCTAGAGGCGAACGGCATGGTGCGCATCAAGGTCGGCGCCCACGGCGGCGCGTTTGTGACGGCACCAACGAGCCAGCGTATCGGTGAAGGCATCGAGGATCTGCTCAGCTTGTCGGGCCTGACCGACAAAGATGTGACCGAAGCGCGGCAGGTTTTCGAGATCGGAATCATCCCGCTCGTGTGCGAGCGTGCGACTGAACAGGACATCGACGCATTGACAGAGATCTGCGACCGGGGCGACAGGGCTTTGAAAGAAGGTTTCTATCCGATGGAACTGTCAGCGGAGTTCCATGCACGCGTCGCCCAGGCCAGCCATAACAAGGCAATCGCGATGCTGGCTGAATCTTTTCACGGACCCACTCTGCTCTCGATGCGCCACGTCCAGCAGTCACACCCGGAGATGGGTATCCGAGGCATTCGGGAGCACCGCCAGTTTGTGGCGGCGATCAAGAAGCGCGATGTCGACAAAGCGACGTCCGTGATGCGTACCCACATCGGCCGAACGGCAAAGCACGTCTCAAAGGGCAACTGACCCCAGGAAACGGATCACCCGCGCCGGCGCAGTTTCGGCGGTCTGCGCCGCGACCGGAACGTCCCAATACTCGTTGATGGGAAGGCACTCCTGTAGGTAACGCGCCGCCGAGGGCGCATGCGACGCATCTTCACCCGGCACGATGAGCGCGGGCACGTCCGACACCAGTAGGTCATCAGCTTCAGGGCCAGGCACGGTGTCACGGTCGAACAACAGAGTCGCCATCGCCGCGACAGTGATCTGGTATTGACGGCTGCCGAGACCACGGTATTGCGCGGCGAAATCAGGGTCGGAGCGCAACACGCTGACCCACGGACCCAGTCTGGCATCTGAGGAGAAGTTGCCGTCGGTCGTTGCCGCCAGGTCGACAACACCGGCCAGCCCGTGCTCCGCGGCGTAGGCAAGGTGGGCGCGGAACCGTTCGAGCTGCTTTCGCCGGTACCGTACGCCGCCGGCCGGCGAATACAGCACCATCCCCCCAACCCGCCCGCGATGAGCGCTCGCCATGCACGCCGCGATCGAACACCCAATGCAGGCACCCATGATATGCACTCGGCCCAGCCGGAGATGGTCCAACAGGCCGACACCCTGTCTCACGTAATCAGCCCATGAGACACGCTCGACGCGCCCGCCAGACTCGCCGGCCTCACGCTTGTCGAACGTGATGCATTGGAACCGCTCCTGCAACTGTGACAGCATCCGCGTTCGACGATAGAGGCCGTGCTTCTCCCACGCGTCCATGGAGGCGGCGAAGCCGCCGGGCGAGAACATCAGCAGCGGCGGGCCCGAACCTGCTACCGCGTAACGCGTTTCAATGCCATCGATCCTCGCCGAAGCCACGTTCAACGTCGAAGACCTCCCTTGATCTGGCGAGCAGCCCGCACGTCATCTGCATACGCCGTGATGGCGTCCAGCGCGATCTGGGCGACGTTGGCATAAGTATCCGGTGGGCTGTCGAGCCCATCGGCGCTGTAACCAATTGCGGCCGTGGCCATCCGGATCCGGCCGTCCAGCCACGGGCCGCCACCGAATCCACCGAGCACCGGGATGGGCACCGCCTCGGCCACTGCCGCCCCAACGACGGGTCCCGAATTCGTGAAGTTCAGCAGCACTGCGCCCGCATCAGCGAGACGACGGGCCTCACAAACCATCTCATTGAGAAGTTCGTCTGAAACCGCATCCTCGGCGCTCGGTGTGGCGCTATACGTCACACCGTATTTGAGGGAAGTCTGCGGGGTGATACCGAACTGAGCGAACACGGGAATCCCTGCACGCGTCACCGCGGTCACGGCATCTAAATGATCGGATGCCCCGTCTAGTTTCACCATGTCGATGCCGGCTTCCTTGGCGAGACGAATTGCCGCCCGCACAGCACTCTTTCGCCCGTCCTGCAGCGGACCGAACGGGAAATCACAGGACAGCAAGGCGCGCCGGACACCGCGGCGCACTGCCTGACACACCATGACCATCTGATCCCTGGTGATTTCAAGCGGAGTCGGCTGACCCCACAGGTTGATTCCCACAGTGTCACCAACCGACACCAAGTCGA
>CAZOIX010000052.1:0-11861 GCA_964579685.1 uncultured Mycobacterium sp. | reverse complement strand
GTGTCTGGCAGCAACTTGAGCGCGACCGTGCGGCCCTTCACGGTGTCCCTGGCCTCGTAGACCTCGCCCATGCCGCCGCGGCCGATCAGACGGTTGAGGTGATAGGGACCTAGCTGTGAGCCCACGCGGGAGTTGTGCGGGAAATCGTTCATCGCCGCCTTTCCTCGCACGCCGCCCGATCCTGCCGGGCCGGGTGCCCCCACCTCAGCTATCCGAGCACCGTACTACTTCACCCAACTAATACAGCACGATCACGGCGCCTGCGTCAGTTCGCGGGGGCACCGGAGGCGTCGTACTCAAACGTGAAGACATGCCCGCAGATCCGGATCTGGTCGCCGTCGGCGAGTGCGACACTTCCCTGGATCCGTGAGCCTCCCAACTCGACGCCGTTGGCGGAGCGAAGATCGCTGACCGCGAAACCCGTTCCGGTGTCGATGATTGCCGCATGGTGACGGCTGACCTTCTCGTCGTCGAGCACGATGTCGTTATCGGGCAGCCTGCCGATCTTGGTGGCGACCGAACGCAGCGGATAGCGGTGGCCCGACGAATCCACCAGCCATACCGCCCCGGCGCCCGTCTCGACCCGCGTGCGCTGATCGAGCACCGTCTTCCTTCCGACAGCCGTGGTACGCGCGGCCTTCTTCACGTCCAGCGGCTGCTGGCGCAGGATCTTGTCGTGCAAGGTCTGCACCGTCGGACCGGGGTCGATGCCCAGGTCGTCGGCCAGCGCGGTCTTCAACCGGCGATAGGCGTCGAGCGCGTCGGACTGCCGTTCGCACAGGTAGTAGGCGCTGATCAGCTGCGCCCACAGCGGTTCCCGGTAGGGATTGTCGGCCACCAGAGATTCCAGATCGCCGATGATCGTCGCGGCGCGATCGCATGCGAGTTCGGCTTCGGCGCGGGCGGTGGCGACGGTCAGCCGTTCCTCGTCCAGGGCGGTGGCAAACGGGTCGACAAACGGGAACTCGCGCAGATCCTCGAGCACAGCGCCGCGCCATTGGTTCAGCGCGGCCGACAGATGCCGGGTTGCCCGTTCGAAGTCTCCACCCGCCCCGGCGTGGATGCCTGCGGCCTTCTCGGTCGCGAACCGGCCCAGATCGCAGGCGCTGTCGGGGATCGCCAGCCGGTATCCGGGTGCGACGCTTGCCAACGTCTTCTGTGGGTTGGGGTCTGCCTGGCCAAGGAGCTTGCGCAGGTTGGAGACGTAGGAGTGGACGCTGCCCCGCGCGCCGGCCAGCGGCGAATCGCCCCACACCGCGTTGATCAGCGTGTCGACGGCCACCGCTCGGTTGCGGTTGATCACCAGCGTGGCCAGGATTGCCCGCAGTTTCGGCGTCCCGACCGCGACGTCGTCACCATCGATGGTCATCTGCAGCGGGCCGAGCACCCCGAAGCCGAGAGCTGTATCCGCCATGTGGTGCGCCGCCTTCCCTCGGTGTGCCACCGCTGGGTCAATTGTGACCCAGCGCCACGACCAGTCCGGAAACCGGCCTGGGGGCGCGGGCTTTCGCCCACGCCCCCAGAACCGGTGCTTCGATCATTCAGTTGTCCCCGGCGCGGGTCACCGCAGCGCCACGTTGTAGCCGGGCAGCGGTGCCTCCGACGGCGCAGCGAGACCGGGAAGCTGCTGCGTCTTGGTGATCACGAATTGCTGCTCCCCGTTCGGGGCCTTCGACCACTGTCCCCAGGCGGAGACGACGCCGTCGATCAGCACCTTTCGCGCACCCATGGTGGCATCGTCACCGAGGTCGGCCAGCGTCTTGACCCGGAACGGCTGCGAGATGCCGTTGGGATAGCTCAGCTTCACCAGGACGTTGTTGAGTGTCGTCAGCGGTGTCGACTTGGGGCCGCCGCCGGTGAAGCTGCCGACAGACACCTGCCTGATGGGCCCGGACGGTGACTTGACCACCGACGTGAAGGGATACACACCGGGCGCCGGCGTATCGAGTGCGACGCGCTGCAAGGGCGGGACGGTGACGATCCGCGGTGCGTTGTCGTAGGTGTAGTACAGGCTCATCGGGTAGTTGTAGGGGTTGAGAATGACCGGATTGTTGGCGGCGTCGTAGCTGACCCAGCTCGAATCCCACTGTGTCACTTCATGATTCCACTCGTCGACAGCCGTCGTGGACTCGCTCGTCATCTCCTCCAGCACGGTTTCACTCATCTGGTCGACCTCGCTCTGCTCCGCAGGCGCGGGATCGGCCGGCACCGGCTCGGCATCTTGGGCGACGTCGATGTCACTCTGTGACGGGGCGTCCGCGGACGGCACGCTGTCTCCGGTGTCTGCGGGCGCCGGTGTGCCGGGCTCGTCGCCGGACGGGTCGCTCGCTGGCTGCTCGGGTGCCGGATCAGCCGGCGCGTCTGCAGGCATGTCTGCGGGCGCGTCGGCCGGCGCGTCCGCAGGCGTCTCGGCCGGCGCCTCGGGCGCCGGATCGCTGTCCGCAGGCCCGTCGGAGTCATTGTCGAGCGGGGCCACGTCCTGGGCCGGGCCCTCGGACGAGTCGCCGTCCTCGCCTTCCTTGTGCCCGGCGAAATGCTGGGAATGAGCGGCCAGGTGGGCGCCTGCGGCCCAGTCCTGTCCCGGCACGACGGCGGCGTTGGCCGCCCCCGCCAGGCCGAGAGTCGCGCAGCCGATGATGCCGGCGACGAGTGCGGCACGGATGGTGTTCTTCATTGTTCTGCTCCTGTGTCTCCCCACGGACCCGAGTGGTTCGTGGTGGTGAGAACAGGTTCCGAAGGCCGCCTCCAGGGATTCTTGAAGGATTCTTACGCCCGGACGTGGTGCGCTAAGACACCTGGTTGGCGAGCTCACCAGCGTCGACGTCGGGAGGAACGACCTCCCACCGTCCGCACCAATTGCCCGCGGCCAGCGCGGTGTACACGTCGCCGGTGCGGCGCTGCAGGCCGTCGTCGCGTTCGTAGGCGTCCTTCGCGCGATCGGTCTCCTCGCGGGCGCGGTTGTCGGCACGCGCGGCGGCCAGTTCGATGGGTACCGCGAGCAGAATCTGGGCGTGCGGCCTCGGGAGCTGGAGCCGGCCGTACTCGAGCTCACGCACCCATTCGACGACCTCACCGTCGGCGCCCTGGTGCAGTCGGGCCGCGCTGTAGGCGGCGTTGGAGGCGACATAGCGGTCGAGAATCACGACGTCGTACGCGGCGCTGAGGGCACCGATCCGCTCCTTGGCGCCCGCGCGGTCGAGGGCGAACAACACCGCCATCGCATACACCGAGTCGGCCAGGTCGCCGTTGGCGCCCCGCAGTGCCTCGGCGGCCAGGTCGGCCTCCACCGAATCGCCGTAACGCGGAAAGGCAAGGGTGGCGACCGATTTGTGTGCGCCCTCGAAAGCGGTGCGCAGACCATTGGTCAGGGTGCGCTTGCCCGCGCCGTCGACACCTTCGATCACGATGAGCACCCAGCGAGCGTAACGGCGTGGTGGCCGATGAGTTTCGCCGCCGCCGACGGTCTATTCCGGTGATCCATCTCTACGACGCGAGGATGACGCGATGACGCCACATCAGGTCGGGACGCGCGAACAATGGCGGGCAGCCTACGAGCACCAACTGGCCAAGGAAAAGGAGCTGACTCGACGTGCCACCGAGCTGGCCGCCGACCGTCAGCGGCTGCCCTGGGTGCCGGTCGACAAGCAGTATCTGTTCGACACCACCGCCGGCCCGCGCACGCTCGCCGAATTGTTCGACGGCCGCTCACAGCTGATCGTCCGGCACTTCATGCACGGTCCCAAAACCCCGGAAGGATGCCCGGGGTGCACGTTCGAAACGGACAACCTGGTGGGCGCGGTCCCCCACCTGGCGCACCGGGACGTCACGTTTGTGCTCGCGTCGCGCTCGCCGCTACCCGTTCTCATGGCATACAAGGAACGGATGGGCTGGGAGGTCGAGTGGGTGTCGTCCGGCGGCAGCGACTTCGACGCCGACTTCTTCGAGCACATGTACGTTCCGACCCCGCGTCGCGATCCCGGTCCGGGCGGCGGCAGCATGCTCGACGTGATGGAGCTGATGGCGCTGATCTGCTTCGCACTGCAGGACGGCACTGTCTTCCACACATATTCGACGTGCGATCGCGGCACCGAAGCGTTGAACGCGACGTGGCAGCTGCTGGACCGCGCGCCGATGGGTCGCGGCGACGACTGCTCCGACTGGCCGCGCAAGCGCGACGAGTACGGCACGTAGTCCCCCGGCCGTCGCCGAGACCGCGCCGCTGAGCTCAGAAATTCCGCAAGGCCCACCTCCCTGAGCGTGGAATACTGTGGTTGGTAGCTGACCTGAAGCCCCGGGGGGTCACCGGGCACAGGCGGCTTTCCACGTTTTCACTGGTAGGGGGCTTCTGTGAGCGAGCTGCAGGTCACCGCAGCGCAGCTGACGACGGTAGCGGCTGATTTGCGGGCGATCGTCGATGAGACCCAGGCGGGCCTGTCCGGTCTGGATGACCAACTTTCGCGTCTGCTCGGCTCTGGCTGGACCGGACAGGCGGGCTCGGCGTTCGACGGGGTCTGGAAGCGTTGGCACGAAGGTGCCGAACAGTTCGTACGGGGTTTGGGCACCATGGCCGGCCTGCTTGACCAGGCCGCGCATGACTACGGGCAGACCGACGCGTCCGGGGGCACGGCAATCGATTCGGCGGGCATGTGATGGCGGGGTTCAGCGTCGATCTCGAAGCACTGCTGGCCGCGGTCGATCAGATGTCGCAGTTCGACGGTCAGTTGGAGCAGTCGCTGGTGCGGGCGAAGGCGTCGGTGGACTCGCTGGGATTGGCATGGCGGGGCGACGCGGCCAACGCGCAGCAGGCGGCGCAGGACCAGTGGAACAGTGGCGCCGAGGAGTTGCGCGCTGCGCTGGGGCAGCTGCGCGCCATCGCCGAACAGGCGCACGCCAATTACTCGGGCGCGGCGGAGAACAACCAACGAATGTGGTCGTGACCTCCCGTGCCGCCCCTCGTTGTCGAGCCGGAAGAGCTTGCCGGAGCCGGTGTTTCGATCGCCGGCGTCAGTGATGAGCTGGCGAGCGCGCTGAGCACGCTTGCGGCCGGGCTGCCGGGCGGTGCCATGGCCGGACACGACACGGCCGGACTCGCGTTCGGCGCGGCATATCAACAGGCAGGACAGGCACTGTTGGACGCGGGCGCGGCCGCGGTGAACGGCGGTCGTAAGGTCGGCTTCGGTGTGCAGGTGTCGGCCACCAATTACTCGCGCGCGGATGCGTCGTCGACGATCGGTGGTGGTGCGGGCGCGTTGACGCCACGCTCGGCTCCCGGTGAGGTCGATGCGCCGGCGATGTCGTCGCCGTTTGGAGGTGGTGTCGCAGAACCGTTTCTGTGGTCGATGGTCGAGATGCTGGTGGGTGGGGTCTGGCCGGACGGCGATCCCGCGCAACTGCGGGCCGCGGCCGGAGCGTGGTCGACGTTCGCGAGAACGCTGTCCGGCATCGGGGCTCAGCTGCAGGGACCGTCGGCGACGATCGCCGGACAGCAGATCCCCGAGGGCGAGGCCATGGCGACGGCGCTGTCGGACTTGACGAATGGTCTGACCGATATCACCACGGAGAGCGTCAAATTGGCGACGCAGACCTTCGAGTTCGCCGACGATGTGGAGTCGGCGCAAAATGCGATTCGCGATCTGCTGAGTCGGCTGTCGCCGTCGGGGATCTTCGACGGGCTGGGAGCCATATTCTCCGGGGACGCGATGGAAGAGCTCCGAGAGATCGCGGATGACATCAGGACGGTGCTGGACAATCTGAAGCGCCAGGCTGATGCGCGTCGGGGCTCGATGGATGACGTGATGCAGATGATCGACGACGCCGTCGTGTCGCTGCAGCGGAAAGCGCGCAGGGAGTTCACCGACTATCTAGGCGATGACGTGGGCAATGCGGTGGCGACCACGTTTGACACGTCACTGAATGTGAGAGAGGGCCTGCTCAAAGGTGGCATCGGAGCGCTCCAAGACTTCCAGGAGCTGAACCCATTACGGTTCGCCTACGACTTCGAGGGCGCCAAGGACACCTGGGGCGGCATGCTCGAGACGAACTTCAACGCGAGCCTTCTCGGCTCAATCATCGATCCGGACAGGGCCGCCGATACCCAGGTGGAAATGCTGAAAGGCCTTGTCCATGCCGAGGATTGGACGACCGATCGACCGGGTCTAGGGGCGGGCGAGAACCTGTTCGATGTCGGTTCGGCGCTCATCGGCGGAGCAGGTGCTGCGAGATCGGGTACGAGGGCAGCCGGTGAAGCTGCTGAGGCGGCGGAGGGCGCGGCGCCGGGTGTGCGCGCGGCGGGCGCTCTAGACAGCGCGGTCACCGAGACATCGGGCATCGCCGGGCGAGTCGAAGGAATCGCCGATGACCTCGGCAAGATCGGCGACGACATTCCTGAAGGCGCCGCGCCGAACCCGTCGGGACCGGCCGTGCCAAGGGACGTGGCCGAGCCGCCCCCGCTGGCGGCGCAGGCAACTGACACGACACGGAGCGACGGCGAGTCGGCAACGCGGTCGTCCACGCCTCCTGACGCCGCCCATGCGCACATCGGCGAGGACGTGCCAGCCGTGGAAGCGCCGTCAATCAGCGCGGGTTCGGAAAGTCGGCAACCGCTAGCGGATCTTTCCTCGGGCAATGACCGTTCTTCACCAGCACTATCGACGTCGCCATCGCCGGCGAGCTCTGCACCAGCACAAGCCCCTTCCCCTGTACCCGAAGCTGCGGCGCCGATCCTCGACGATGCACTCCCCACACCTGGTGGCGCCCCAAATCCCCCAGGGCATTTGGAGACACACGGATTGAACAGCGATGGCTCAAACGGTTCGGGAAGAAGTGACAACGTTGTGCCTGAACGCGCTGATAGCGACAACGGTGTCGAGGTCCATCATCCTCTAAGTGAGGACCCAGTTGCAGACGCAGGCGGCCAGCCACCCGATGGTCCCCTCTCCGACGAAAAGCGAGACGAGATCCTCTCTATGGAAAAGGGCGCACGCCCCGACCCGTCAGAGTACTTGTCACCTGAATACATCGAACAACATCTCCAAAAATTCGACGACGGTGCGTCACGTTTCATGCCAGTCGAAAACCTGGATAAATACGGACTAGCGCAACGCGACGGCACTTCCTTCGTGATGCCGGCGAACGAAATAAATAGGTTGATGGATGCCACCAAGGGCGACCCCCGCGCGATGGAACAGGCACTGGGCTGGCCTGAGGGATTTCTTGACAAGCACAATGTCGTGCGAATTGATATTCCGGGGGCAGCTGACTACAACCTGAGAATGCCATCGGGCAATGAGGCAGGCGCTAACGAGCACTGGCTTCCAGGTGGAATGCTGCCAGGCGACCTCTCTGAGGCGGTCATCGACGGAGATGCTATTCCAGACACGGGCTACACTATTATAGAAATTCAGGACGATTGAGAGAGGAAGGGAATGGCGTATAACGACACGTTCTTCTCGAGAGAGGATAGGTATTCGATCGGCATTGAGACCGACTCCGGGCAATACTATGTGTCAATTCCTGTCAGCAACGGCGCATTGGACTACGAAGAGTACTACCAAATAGATGAACAACAGTACCGCGCGTTTTTGAACAGCGGCGTTGAGGCGGTCGCCTTCGTGGAGTCTTGCCGCCGACACGAGCGAGATGAACTACTGATCGAAAAGCCAGGTTGGAATCGTGGAACGCCGGTCTAAGGATCGCGAGAGCTAACGCAAAGGCTGGTCGCACCACCCACAAAGCATTTCCCGCTCTCGAGGCAGCCTAGGCAATTGAGGAATGCGCTGAGCGGTACCCAGAAGGTGCTGACGTCACACGAGGCTGAGCCAACTCAGTGCATCGGCCCAAGCATCGCGGCAACGCACACACGGCCAACTGAGCAAGAAGCACCCCATCGTCGCGTACCTCGCCTCGGCCCGCTAGAACTGGCCGCAGTTCGGTGTCGTCGGTAATCCGTTGAACCGGTCGGCGATCCACTGCATCGCCCGCTCACCGTCGACCAGCATCGGCAATGCGTGGTTCACCACGAGCTTGTTCAGAAACGGCGGCTCTTCATTCGTCCAGAACTGCACATCGGCACCTTGTGCGCACCAGTCGCGGCCCAGCTGGGCGGCGGGGCCGTACGGCACGAGCGGATCGAAGCGATTGCTGAGGATCATCACCGGCGCGTTCGGTTTGTACTTGCCGATCTTCTGCATCTCGAACAGGCTCGCGAACGGTTCCTCTTTCACCAGCTGATTGATGTCCTCGTTGAAGTACGGCTGCAGGTGCCGAAACATGAATTTCGTGATCGTCTCCGCGACGCACTGGTCTTTCACCTTGTACAAGAAGTCCGCGCCCCGCGGCGTCAGCTTCGACCGGATCGCCTCCTCGAATTCCGGATACGTGGTGATGACGGAGTTAAGTGCGTACCCGACGGCGCCGACGAGCGCGCTGCCGTCGGCGTAGGGGAACAGTTCCTTCAGATCCGCCGGGGGCGCGCCGGCGTACGTCCCGACAACATGGAGATCCGGTGCGTACGACGACGCCAATTCCGCCGCCGCTGCGGCCGCCCCGCCTCCCTGCGAGTAACCCCAAAAGGCCACGGGGCCATGCGGATCCAGTGATGTATCCGGCAACCGCATCGCCGCGCGGCCGGCATCGAGCATCGCGTTCGCCTCAGCGACCCTGTTCACGTACGTGTGCAGTCCCGGCGTGCCCAGCCCCTGATAGTCGGTCATCACGATCGCGAAGCCGCGCGCCACCATCGTCGAGACGAACAACTCTTCGTAGTTGAACGCCAGGTCCAGCCATGGCGACCAGTGGATGCCCTGATTGAACTGCCGCGACGGCGCGCACTGGTCGCCCT
This sequence comes from uncultured Mycobacterium sp., assembly GCA_964579685.1. Taxonomy (GTDB): domain Bacteria; phylum Actinomycetota; class Actinomycetes; order Mycobacteriales; family Mycobacteriaceae; genus Mycobacterium. Next base: position 3,022 of record CAZOIX010000052.1, on the reverse strand, counting down.
GGCCCTGCGTTCCGGGGCCGTACACGATCAGCGGACGGGGCCCTTGGCCCGGCCAGGGATTGTGGGGCTCGAAGTAGGTGCCCGTCACCGCCATCGGGTTTCCGCGAGCATCGGTGCTGCGGTACATGATTCGTGTCCCGTCGGCCATGATCATGCCCAGCTCACCTGAGGGTTCCAACACCAACCGCGACGGCTCGGTGCGGATCAGGTCGCCAGGTTGTCCCGGCGGCAGGGGACTCGGCGGCTCATAGAACGCCTGGTACTCGTCCTCGTTGAAGTAGGGATTGTGGTCGTCGATCGTCGGGTCGTCGTCGGCATGGGCCTGCGGAAGAAGAAACGCGCCGAGAGCAATGAGAACAGCAAGCACGATCCCCCGACGCACCCAGCGACCGTAACAGAAACGGTATGGCCAACGGCGCGCGCACATGTGTGGCGGCTGCAGGTTTCCTGTGTAAGCCCTTGGGAAAGTACGCACCGGGCTCGGCGACGGCCCAGACTGACACATTGACCGGACTATCACAGAAAGCACGAGGAGTTCATCCGATGCTCAACGCCCGCACCACACTCCGGCTGGTGTTTCCCGCGTTCGCCGGCGCAGCGACGTGTGCCGCTCTGCTCGCCCTATCCCCGCTTGCGCAGGCCGACGACGGGCACAACCCCGCCAGCTGCACTGCCGCCGACCTCGAAGGTGTCCGCGCCGGCGTGGACGCGTCGACCTCGGCCTACCTGTTCACGCACCCTGACCTGAACGGCTTCATGAGCACGCTGCAGGGCATGTCCCGTGAGCAGGTCGGCGAACATGTGACGACCTACATGGAGGCTCATCCGCAGGAGGACGCGGAGATGACCGGCATCCGTCAACCGCTGGTGGACCTCAAGAACCACTGCGGGGCGCTGGTCAACCCCTAGCACGCCGAAACTGTCCCCCGGCTTCGCGTGAGCCCAGCCGGGGACAGTTTTCCCAGGGTGTCCTAGTACCGGTAGTGCTCGGGCTTGTACGGACCTTCGACGTCGACGCCGATGTACTCCGCCTGCTCCTTGGTGAGCTTGGTCAGCGTGCCGCCGAGCGCCTCGACGTGGATGCGCGCCACCTTCTCATCGAGGTGCTTGGCCAGCCGGTACACCGCGTTGTCGTACTCGTCGTTCTTGGTCCACAGCTCGATCTGCGCGATGACCTGGTTGGAGAAGCTGTTGCTCATCACGAACGACGGGTGGCCCGTCGCATTGCCCAGGTTGAGCAACCGGCCCTCCGACAGCACCACGATCGACTTGCCGTCATCGAAGATCCACTGATCGACCTGCGGCTTGATGTTCAGCCGCGTGGCGCCAGACCGCTCGAGCGCGGCCATCTGGATCTCGTCGTCGAAGTGACCGATGTTGCCCAGGATGGCCTGGTCCTTCATCTGGCGCATCTGAGCCAGCGAAATGATGTCCTTGTTACCCGTCGCCGTGATCACGATGTCGGCCTCACCGATCGCCTCCTCGACGGTGCGCACGTCGAAGCCGTCCATCAGGGCCTGCAGCGCATTGATCGGGTCGATCTCGGTGACCGTCACCCGCGCGCCCTGGCCGGCCAGCGATTCCGCGCAGCCCTTGCCGACGTCGCCGTACCCGCAGATCAGCACCTTCTTGCCGCCGATGAGCACATCGGTGCCGCGGTTGATGCCGTCGATCAGCGAGTGCCGGGTGCCGTACTTGTTGTCGAACTTGCTCTTGGTCACCGAGTCGTTGACGTTGATCGCCGGGAACGGCAGTTCACCTGAGGCCTCGAACTGGTAGAGCCTCAGCACACCGGTGGTGGTCTCCTCGGTGACACCCTTTACCGCCTCGGCGATCTTCGTCCACTTGGTCTTGTCGCTCTCGAAGCGGTCACGCAGCACCCCGAGGAACACTTTCCATTCCGCGGAATCGTCGTCCTCGGCCGGCGGCACCACACCGGCCTTCTCGTACTGCGCACCGCGCAGCACCATCATGGTCGCGTCGCCGCCGTCGTCGAGAATCATGTTGGCCGGCGCGCCGTCCCAGGTCAGCATCTGCTCGGCGGCCCACCAGTACTCCTCGAGGGTTTCGCCCTTCCATGCGAACACGGGGGTCCCCTTGGGCTCCTCGGCGGTGCCGTTCGGGCCCACGACCACCGCTGCCGCCGCGTGATCCTGGGTGGAGAAGATGTTGCACGACGCCCAGCGCACCTCGGCGCCGAGATCGACCAGGGTCTCGATCAGGACCGCGGTCTGCACGGTCATGTGCAACGACCCCGAGATCCGCGCACCCTTCAGCGGCGCGACATCGTGGTACTCCTGGCGAAGCGCCATCAGGCCGGGCATCTCGTGCTCGGCGAGCCGGATTTCTTTGCGGCCGAATTCGGCCAGCGACAGGTCGGCCACCTTGTAATCGATGCCGTTGCGCACATCGACCTTCAACTCAGTCATGGATTTCAGAGCCCTTCTTCGTTCGTGTATGCCCGTGGGCGCACAGATGTGCGCAGCGGCGACACCCTAGCCTGCGGGCTCGCGGGACAGGCGCTACGGCGCTCTGACAGCTAAGAGGTATCCAGAACACCGTAGCGCTCGGCGAACGGCGTCATCAAACGGGCCAGGTCATGGGCAACATCGTGGTCAGCCTCGGGCGGCATCGACACATAGCTCATCGCGAGCCGGACGATCGCCCGCGCCAGCACACCGGCGTCCTCGTCGCTGCATTTCACCCAGCTGTCGACGAACGTCGCCGTCAGCCGCTGCGAGCAGTGCGTGATGATCGGCCCACTGTCGGTGGTGATGAGCTGCAGAAGATCGGGTTTGAGATCGCCGGTCAGCAGCGAGATCACCAGGGGGTCGGCGGCCGATTCGGTGAAGAAGTCGCGGAAGCCCTGGAAGAACGCCGCGTGCACGTCGCCCTCGTTGCCCTCGATCGCGCCGTCGATCTGGTCGACGAGCCGATCGGCCAGACGCAGCGCGTACGCCTGGGCCAGGCCCTGCCGGGAGCCGAACTCGTTGTAGATGGTCTGGCGGCTGATACCGGCGGC
>CAZOIX010000051.1:0-11886 GCA_964579685.1 uncultured Mycobacterium sp. | reverse complement strand
AACCTCACCTATGTCGGCTCGCTGGCCACCCTGCTGTGGCGCAGGGTCTTGGCGGGTCGAGACGCAGCCCCCACCCTGACCGAGTTCCTCCGTCTCGGGGCGCTGACGGTGCCGGCGGGTCTCCTGCTGGGCGTCGTCGCACTCTGGCTCGGAGTGACCGTTTTCGAAGGAGGTCCCTCATGACCGAGCGCATAGTGGCCTGGCTGGCGGAGGGGACGTGGGAAGCCGTCGTCGAAACCACGGCCGTCGCTTGCGAAGCGGTGAAGACGCCGCCAGAGGTTCGCCTGCTGTACGTCGTCGACAGCCAAGTCAGCGAGGCAGTGCACGGCGCGTTCGGTGGATTGCTGGGACGCGGGATGCGTGACCGCGACCCGGGCACCGCCGTCGAAGCCGCCGCCGAATCGGCCGCGCGCGACGTGCTGGAGGCGGCTCGCAGACGTCTTCCCGTCGCGGCCGAAACCGTGATGCGGATCGGCCGGGTCGAACGCGAGGTGGTGGCCGCCTGCGAGGGCGCCGACGTGTTGGTCTGTTGCCGCGACGGCGACCGGTCCCGGCTGGGGCCGCACAGCCTCGGGCATCACACCCGGTTCGTCGTCGACCACGCCCCATGCGCGGTTCTGTTGATCTGGCCCGATGTCGCGCCCGCGCTGAGCTCGATCCCGCCACCCCCCGACGGCCATCCCCGATCGGGTTAACCGTCTGGGTGCAGCGCCTGTTCGGGATCGGTCACGGTGTCGGGGATATCGGCCGTTTCCGGCACACCGAGCACGAAGACGGCCAGCGCCACCACGGCGATGCCCGAAAGCACGAAGAGCGCTGAGTGGAACCCGTCCGCGACCGCGATGACCCCCGCCAGCGCGGGACTCAGCGCAGCCCCGATGCCCTGGAGGGTGGTGGCGGCGCCGAGTACGAGGTTGAAGTGGCCGGTTCCCCGGGTCAGATCCGAGATCACCAGGATGAACATGGCGCCGAAAATGCCCGCACCGATTCCGTCGAGGATCTGCACGGCGATGATGTAGTAGGGCTCGTCCCACCAGGTGAACATCACGCCCCGCAAGGGCAGAACCAGAAACGCGGCCAGAAAGATCGGCTTGCGGCCCCAGTCCTTGCCCCGTTTGGCCACCAGGATCGCCATCGGAATCATCACCAACTGCGCGACGATGATCAGCGCCGCCTGATACAGCGTTCCGCGGCCCATGTTCTCCAGCGCGAGTTCCTCGCCGCTGAGCGGCAACATCGCGGCGTTGGCCAGCTGCCACAACATCGCGGCAACGCACAGGGCCACCAGCGGACGAGACCGCAGCAATACGCCGAATCCCGACGGCTTCTTTGGACTCTTCCCGCCCGTCGCAGGCCCTGGCGCCAGTCCGCGGGCGGCGGCGTTGTCGATCAGGCGAGGATTGATCATCAACGTCACGGCGACCACCGCGACGCTCATCGTCGCTGCCACCCAGAAGCCGGCCTTGATGGTGAAGAAGTACCCCGCCAGCCCGAACACGACCGCGCCGACCACGTTGCCCGCGTGGTTGAACGCCGCCATCCGGCCCGTTCGGTAGGTGTAGGCGGCAGCCCCGACCAGTCCGAGCGCGATCGCGGCGATTGCCGGCGGGAAAACCGTGCCCGCGATCCCAGTCACGACCTGGGCGGCGGTGATCACCGCATAGCTTGGGTTCACGGTGATCAACACGGCGCCGATCGCGGTCACCACCGCCGCGACAATGATCAGGCTGCGTTTGTGCACGGTCTTGTCGATCAGCCCGCCGACCGGGGTCTGCACGATCAGCCCGACCAAACCGCCGATGGTCAGCACGAAGCCGATGTCGGCGGGATCCCAGCCGGGCACCGTCAGCAGATAGATTCCCAGGAACGGTCCGAGGCCGGATTGCACATCGGCGAGGAAGAAGTTGAGCCCGTCCAGTGCGCCCAGAGAGCGTCCCAATTGGGCAGGGGCAGCCGCTCGAGCACGCTTCGACGACTTGGCGTCGTCCATACCTTTTCCCGTCGATCGCTCGTAGGGGTTAGGCCGGCTGCGACCCACTCGCTCCGGTCAACCGTATCGACTCCCGGTGGTCGGCATGCGGTCTTTGGAAATTTCGTTGCGCCTGCGCAAGCGACTCCACCTTCCTGGACGAAAGGCGTTGAGATGATCGGCTTGTGAAAGCGCAGGAGAGGGCGCGGGGGAAAACGAAAAATTGGAGAATCGAAAGCCGCAGCCTCTGTGGTTCTCCGGAAATGCCGCACACGGCGGGGTCCGCGCCCTCTCCTGGGATTGAACCGCAGGCCCGCCCGTCAGCGCAAGTTGCGCAGCCGCACCAGCGACACCAATCCCATCTCCCCATACAGCGTCGCCGGCGGCACTGCCCGGAAGCCGCGCACCCCGGACCAGCCGGTGGCGGCCTGGACGATCTTTCGCGCGATGCGGTAGTCGAGGTCTTTGAGCGTTCCCCGATCGGTGGTGGTGTCCAACAGCGACGACAGTCCGGGCACGGCAAACGGATTCGCCACGTCCAACATGACATTGGTTGCTGAGACCAGTTGGCGGGCCCGTTCGCCGACGGGAAGCGATGCAAGGGTCGGCGCGATCGTGTCGATCCGGGTCGTGATGCGAGCAACGAAGCGGCGCAACCGATATGGCGCCAGAGCGATCGTGCCGTCGTGACTCACCGACAAGCCGAGCGAGTCTATTCGACTGCCTCCGCGGTAGGCGGGGTCTTCGGTTGATGGCCGGCCGTGGGCGCACAGCGCGGTGCGGCGCTCCTTCTGGAGTTTGCGTGTGACACCCAATTCGTTCAGTAGCGAGTCGATTCGCGAATCTGCTTCGTGCAGTGCGCAGATGTCGGTATGAGCGATGAGGAAGTCGTCGTTGTAGCGAGCGTAGAAGATGCCATCGATGTCGAGGATCGCGTTGTCCATCGGCACGACGGCGAGATTGGCCAGGATCGGGACGAGGGGAGTTCCCATCGCGACACCGCGGAGACGGGTGAACTGCGCCCCGTCCTCATCGCGCACGACGGGACGGGCCAGGGCGGTGATCAGATCCCAAGTCGCTTGTGAGACAGCACCGCTCGGACTGCCGAGTGCGACCACTTCGCGCACGACCTGCCAGAGTGCCGCGTTCGGCCCGACCGGAAGATTGTCGCCGTAGTGCTCGAAATCGGACTGCAGCACGAAGACCGGCGGGCCCTTCTGGCCGACACGACCGCGGTGCGTGCGCACGAAAGAGGCCAGGGCGCGCATCGCCGTCGCGTTCGTCATACCTGGAAGGTAGGAATAGACGCCGGGCAGGCCGTAGCACTGCGCGTTGTGGGAGATGAGCTGGAACAGGGCCGAGCCGACGACATGATCGATGAAAGAAGGCATGTGTGCGTCGCGGCGCTTCTCGGCGGACTCCAGGATCCACAGGTCCACGGGGTGCGGCCGGAAGTTGCCTGCGGACACCGTATGGGCGATGGCGCGGGCCAGCGCCCGACGCTTGGTCACCGTGTCGAAGTAGGTGACGCCAGTTTCCACCTCGCCGAACACCATTCCGCGTTGCCGCTTCTTGGCGAAGATCCGCAAGATCGTGTCTTCGTAGGTCTTCGGGTCGGCCAGGCGGCGATCGATGTCTACGGGTTCAGCCATGGCCGTCCGACCCCGCGGCGCCGGGGAGAGCGCACCGGACATTCCAGTCCCGTACGACGTCACGCCAGCGTGTGAGCGAGGACTCCGTTGGATCGGCCGGCAGGATGAACAACACGCGCAAGATGCCCCGGTAGCAGATCGGCGTGAGCCATCGGTCCTCCAGGGGGACCGACATGCTGCCCTGCTCGACACACGCAATCGCCGTCGGCAACGCGCGGCGTAGCGCGCTGTCCTCGAGACCGCGCATCCCCTGCGCGCCCTCGAGGGTTTCCAAGTCCACGGCATAGCCGTCTGGAAACAGTTCGCGGAACACGCTTTTCAGCGGTTCTGGGCCGTCGTGGCCAGGTGAGTCCTGGATCGACGGTATCCAGCTGTTGGCGACCAGGGCATCGATGGCACCACGCCCGTCTGCCGTCGCAACCGGCAGAGCGGCGCCGCGACCGACGGTGCCTCCTGTCGCCGCCTGCAGCAGCAGGTGAGCCGGTGGGCGTTCCTCGCCTGGCGAATCGGCCGAGGTGCGCTCGAAGTAGACGAACTGTGTCGGTGAGCGGTAAGCCACATACCCGTTGCCGCCGAACGAGCTCTGCATCAGCTGGGTGGCCGCCGACTTCTGTTTCGACGTCACCGATTCAGGAATGGCGACCCTGCCGATACGCACCGGGTCCGTCTGGCTGCCCAGGGTGCGCAACCAATCGCCCAGCGCCAGCAGGGTGGGCAGTTCAGGATCGCGGCGGTCGTAAAAGTGCTGCAGGTTGATCAGAAGTATGAGCTGGGTGATCATTGCCGCCGTGATCTCGATGAGGTCGGACGCGGGGTCGGGCTTGATCCACACCAGCCACAGCAGCACGGTCAGGAACGCCAGGGTGGCGAGGTGCATGCCGAAGCGTTGCTCGGCGAAGAGGCGGATCTGGTACATCCCGATCAGGCTGCGGACGACGAACAACGGGATCAGCGCTACCAGGAAGGTCATGGGCACATCCCGCAGTACGAACCATCCGAGCAAGGCGGCAAGTGCCCAGTAGTACAGCGCGATGACCGGTGCCGCCCACAGCAGCTTGTGAAAGAAGGTCCTTCGGAATTCGTGGATCGTGGGGAAGCTGCGCAGCCGGACCAGGTCGAAATAGAAGATGCCCGCACTTTCGTATGAACCACGGAACAGCGGCAGCACCAGGTAGAAGAACTGGAACGTGTCGATCTCCCGCCACGAGGGCACGGCCGCGGTGAGGTCGAAGGATCTTGTGTGGGTCCCGTACACGCCCACGATTGCCAGCACCAGCACGGCGTCCAGCCGCAGCGCCAGACCCGACAGAGTGGTCTCCAAACCGATGACGGGCGGGATCCTGGGCAGCATCCGCCAGACCGCGAAGGTGGGTGTCGGAGCCTTGGGCCGAATGCCGACCAGCCGATACGCCTCCAGCGAGTAGTGAACCGTCACCGAGATCGCGATCGCGTTCGCGGCGATGATCGAGATGACGATCGCGACGGCGGGGTAGTAGTAGAAGCCGATGCCCAGCACCGCGAGCTGGACGACGGGTGAGCCGAACATCGCCCAGGCAGGCCGGTAGACGCGCCGTGTCGCGTAGACACCGGAGTGCAGCACCCGGACCGGAAAGTTGACCGCGAGCTCGACCACGAGCAGCAGCGCGTAGAGGTCGGCTACCGGGTCGTCGCCGGATGGGCGCAGACGCACCAGTGCGATGACGGCGCCGATGATCAGCGCCGCGGCGAGGATGAGCGCGAGGACCAGCCAGCGGCCGATTTCCTGTTCGGCCGCGTCGTGCTCCCCGGAGCGGGAAAACCTCCGCAACCGCTCGCGCATGACCTCCAGCACGCCCCACCAGGCGCCCCCGACGATCAGGCTGCCGATTCGCAGGACCATGACGGTGAACGCGGCCAACCCGCCCAAGCTGGACAGGATGAGAAGGAATTCCGCGACGTGGACACCGAACTGCACCGTGGACAGCGCGAACGGGTAGCGCAGCCGGTAGCTGAGGTAGGAGAAGACCCGGCCGGTCAGCAGGCCGGTGTAGAGCGAGGGCAGCTGATGTTGCTCGCGCGCCGTCTTCTGCAACCACCGGTCGATCTCGTTGGCCAACTGGGGCCTTTCGCCGACAATCCCGCAACCTTGGCACCCGTCGTGAAAAGCTGTACTCCGTAGCGCGTTTTGGTGAGGGTGATGTGCTTTCGTGTCGTTGAGAAGAGTGCCCCATGCGGCGTGGTGACGTAGCCGTATTCTCGATATCGGCGGCCCTGGGAGCTGTGGTGATCGCCGCCATCGTCTTCAGTGTGTTGGTCGTGGACCGGCCGGGCGAGGATCCCGACACTCTCGCGGCCGACAGCACGTCGAGCCTGCTCGTGGTGACGTGGGCGCCGAGCCTGTGCGCGGTCGAGCAGTCCAACCCGGGGTGCCGCAGCGGTCACGTCGGCGCGATGGGGCCGACGTTGATGCTTCACGGGCTGTGGCCGCAGCCGCGTACCGAACAGTTCTGCGGTGCGCCCAGAGGCGGGGACGGCGGCGACGCCGACCTGTCGTCGCTGAACCTGCCGCAGAACCTACAGACAAATCTGCAGTCGATGATGTCCGACGTCGACGTGATGGCACCCCATGAGTGGAAGGCGCACGGGACGTGTTCGGGTGTCACCCCGACGGAATATTTCACCACCGCCGTCTCACTCACCGAGCAGGTCGTCAAGATCCTCGACCCGGTGTTCACCGCTGCTCGGGGAGGTCATGTGTCGCTCAACGCCATTCGGGACCGGCTTGCCGCCGATGTCGGTGACAACGCCGGCGAGCGGGTCGGCCTGGACTGCCACGAGGTGAAGGGAGCCGGTGTCGTCGCCTACGAGGTGCACGTGTCCCTCCCTCCGGTGCCGGAGCTCAAAAGCGCCTCCGGCGATGTGTTGCTGAAGGACGTGATCACCAAGGGCCCGCCGATCGCCGCGGGGTGCCGGCGCGGCAGCGTCCCGTGACTCACTAGGAATGCAGGACCGCCTGCCCCACGGCGAGTGGATGGACGATGGCAGGCATCCCGCGCCACACGTGGTCGTTGGCCTCGACGGTGAAGCCGCAGCGTCGCATCAGCTCCAGGGTCGGGCGATTGCACTCGCATCCGCCCGCGAACCCGCGCCAAGGGCGCAGAAAGATGTCCTGGCAGGCCGCGAGGAATCGCGAGGTGGCCCGGACGTGTTCGATGAACAGCAGCCGTCCGCCGGGGCGCAGTACCCGCGCAACCTCGCGTAGCGCTCGTTCGGGGTGCGCAGTGGTGCACAGCACCAGCGTCGAGACGACGGTGTCGACAGAAGCATCGGCCAGCGGCAGTCGCTCGGCGGTCGCATCCACTATCTGCGCGGCGCAGGTATGGCGGGCAAGGCGGCGGGCGAGTTTGCGGCGCATGCCGGGTTCGGGCTCGGTGAGCACGAGTTCGTCGACGGCGTCTGGATAGAACGCGACGTTCAGCCCTGTCCCGGCGCCGATTTCGACGACACGCCCGTGCGCTTCGGTCAGCAATCTGCGCCGCCGATTCCGCATGCCGACAACCTCGCCGAGCCATACGAAGGGGTCGTACAGCAGGGCCATGATCCGCAACCACACGGCATTCGACGACGTGGTCCCCGATTCGGTGTTCGTTGCCTTGTCGGCGATCTCGGTCATACCGCGAAGTTATGGGTGACGCGATCACGTGCGCATCGCCCAGGACGGCCATCCTTCGAAGATGGCCGTTTTCGGTTACTTCACAACAGCCCCAGGCGCGTAGCTTCGGCCACGGCGGCCGAACGCGAGGTGCGTCCGAGCTTGCGGCGAATGTTGGCGATGTGGCGGTGGACGGTATGAGGACTCAGCACGAGTTGCTGGGCGATCTCGCGATCGGCCAGACCGCGCGCAACGCAGGCGAGGATCTCGCGTTCGCGGCTCGACAACAGGTTCGTCCCCGGTGCGTCGACATGCCCCGGCGTCGCCTGTGGTGCCAGCGCCTGCCGGCAGGCGCGCACGACGGAGTCGATGTCGCCGTGCCAGGGGAAGTGCGCGCTACCTTGCAGCGGAACAAGAGTCGCACCGGGAATCCCGGCGGCGACCTCGCGCCCAAGCCGGTATGGGACGGCGCGGTCGTCGCGCCGATGCACGACCGTGGTCGGTTGGTGGACGCACCGAAGTTGATCGCGGATGTCGAGGCGGTAGACCAGATCCAACAGGGCGCCGGCGGTCTCTGCGGTGGCCGACTCGCGCTGCAACCGCGCGAAGCGCTCCTGTTCTGCTGAGTCGGCGCCGCCGAGGAAGATGTCACTGAGTACGCGCGATCCCAGACCCCAGTGTGCGTGGACCGCCGCGACGATGGCGTTCCCCACGCCCGGAGCGGTGATGGCATCGCCATGGGAGTAGGACCCGTAGAGCACGAGGCGATCGACGCGCTCGGGGAACGCCGCGGCGAATGCCACCGCGGTGCAGCTGCCCGACGAGCCGCCGATGAGCGAGACGCGATCGAGCCCGAGCTCGTCGAGGAGGGTGCGCAGCGTCGCGACCTCCGCGTCGAGCGTCAGATCGTCATCTCTGACGGTGCGGTCCGACATCCCGACGCCGAGCCGGTCATAGCGGACCAGTGTGCAGTCGGCTGCGACGCCTTCCCAAAATCGCCGGACGCCCGGAGTCTGCCAGTCCAGTTCGAGGTGGCTCACCCACCACGCCGGCGCCACCAATGCGGGACCGTCGCCGCGCAGCTCGTACGCCAAACGACGGGCGCCAAGAGGAAGGAAGCGGATCCCGCACTTGTCGGACATCGCTTCAGAGCGTACGACCGACCCGGTGCATCGGGGGAGTGATCGTTGCGGCCGCTCCGCCCCGGTGGGGCGCCGACCGTAGTACAAAGTCTGTTGTGCGCCAGATTACGGATAGCGTGATCACCACCGACGGCGTGTGTCCGGTGACATTGTGCGTTCCCGATCACCACGACCGACTGCGGGGCATCGTCATGTTCCCCGACGTCGCGGGTACCCTGCCGACGTTTGAGGAGATGGCGCGAACGCTAGCGGGTTTCGGTTACGCCGTGCTGCTGCCCGACCTGTACTACCGACACCCTGACCGTGTGCGGTTTTCCCTTCCTGCCGCTTTCACCGACCCCACCCAGCGGGCGCAGTTGATGGCGATGGGCGATGCCATCACCGTCGAGATGATGGAAAGCGACGCGAGCGCGTACTTCGATTTCCTCGACACACGACCGGAGTTGCGTGGCAGCACATTCGGGCTTTGTGGCTATTGCCGGGGCGGACGCATATCGCTGACCGTGGCCGGACGAATTCCCGACCGGGTCGCGGCGGTGGCGTCCATCCACGGAAGTCAACTTGCGTCCACAAGGCCCGAGAGTCCGCATCTGCTGGCCCCCCACATGCTGGCCAAGGTGTACGTGGCCGCCGCCGAGGGCGATGAACTGTTCCCTTCCGACCAGGCCCGCGCTCTTCGTCACGCATTCCGTGCGGCGGGGGTGGAGCATCAGATCGACATGTACCCCGCTGAACACGGGTTCGCGGTGCCGGACAACCCCGGCTACGACGCCGAGGCGGCGCGCCGCCACTGGCGCGCGGTGCGGGACTTTTTCGCCACAGCGCTCTTGTAGTCGGTCAGCCACCCCTATCTAGCTGCGAAAACTCGTTGCGCTGCGGCAAATGTTGCTTCACCGCAAGTTCACAGGAAGCATTCAGGCTCCATTCGGCCTCCTTCCAGGTTCGGCGAGTAAACCTAATAGTGCAAGAAAACATGTGACCGGCAGCACGCGGAGGGCGTACTTGTGTCGGGCGCAACATCGACACAGAGGAGTTTGATCATGAACAACGGCACACACCAACCCGCAACCGTTCAAGCGCATCCCTACGTGTGGCCCTACGACGGCGATATCCCCAGGGACCGAACGGCTCTGATCAACATCGACTGGCAGGTCGACTTCTGCGGAAAAGGCGGATACGTCGACATGATGGGCTACGACCTGTCGCTGACCCGCGCACCGTTGGGCGCAGCGCAGAAGGTGCTGCACGCCGCCCGTGACACGGGGCTGTTCATCATTCACACCCGCGAAGGTCACCGGCCCGACCTGTCGAATCTGCCCGCGAACAAGAGATGGCGCTCGGCGCAGATCGGGGCCGAAATCGGATCGCCCGGTCCAATGGGCCGGATTCTCACCTGCGGCGAACCCGGCTGGGAAATCGTCGACGAGATGGCGCCGCTGCCCGGCGAACCGGTGATCGACAAGCCCGGGAAGGGCAGCTTCTATGCCACCGATCTCGACATGATCCTGCGGGTCAACGGCATCACGCACCTCATCTTCACCGGAATCACCACCGACGTGTGTGTGCACACGACGATGCGGGATGCCAACGACCGCGGCTATGAATGCCTGGTCCTGTCCGACTGCACCGCGGCCACCGACCCCGCCAACCACGTGGCGGCGCTGAACATGATCACCATGCAGGGCGGTGTCTTCGGGGCGCACGCCCCCAGCGCGGCACTGCTGCAGGCGTTCGATGTCATGGGACGTGCGCCGCAATTGGCCACCGTCGGATAGACGTTCGTTACTTGAGGATTGGAGATCTGATGACTGACAAAGGATTCACGCGCTTGGCCGTGAATGGCACGCTCATGCGGGGCCTGGAACTGAACGCCAACATGCAGCGCGCCGGGGCCGTTTTCGTACGCGAGGACCGCACCGCTCCCTGCTACCGAGTGTGGACGGTCGGTGACCGTCACCCGGCCATGCTGCGGTCGACCAATGGTGGAGTCGCGGTGGAGCTGGAGCTGTGGGACGTTCCCGGCGACGGGGTGGTGCAGATCCTGGAGTCCGAACCGCCCGGTCTGACGGTGGGGAAGGTTCTCCTGGCCGACGGATCGCAGGTCCTGGGTGTCGTCGGCGAACCGTACATCCTCGAGGGTGAACGTGAGATCACCGAATTCGGTTCATGGCGAAGCTATGTCGGGGCCTTGGCCAAGAAGTCTTGAATCCCGAAAGAACGTGGCCCCGCACCCTGAGGGTGCGGGGCCACGTTCGTTCAGTTGTCTGCTACGCCACCGTGACAAGGACGCCCGAATCACCGACGCGCGCTGATGCCGGTCCCGATCCCGACGACGACGGCTGCGCCGGCTTCAGCTCCGCAATGATCGTTTCGTAATCGTCGGTCTGCCACGCCTTCATGAAGGCGTCCAGCGGAACCTTCATGTTCCGGCCTGCGTCGTTTCCGTTCTCGTGGAAGCCGCTGTCGTTGAGGTGGACGATTCGGGCATCGAAATCGATGCCGATGACGACCACCTGATGGTCCGCGGAGGAGACACCCGGTGCTGGATCGCCCTCGACGGCACTCCAGATGGTTCCGCCCTGAAGGCCGACCGACACGGCCTTCTTTTCGTCCAGCGCGAATGCCATGGCTCTCAGCGCCTGGTCGCCCTCCGTCTTGTCATATTTCGTGAGGGTGGCCGAAATGCCGTAAATATCCAGGAGTTTGAGACCATCTTTGATGTCGACGCGGTCGTTGGTATTCAGGCCTTGGTACATCTTTTCGCCCGGGTTGGCCACGCTGTCCTCAGCCATTGCCAGGCTGGCGATTTCGGCTTCGGTTGGCATGAACTCAAGTCCCTTGAGTTGGCCGACGACCATCGCCATCGACTGCAAAACGCAGTTCTCGGCGTTCTGCCTTTGCCAGTACTGCCCATTCGTTGCCGGGTCACCGTACACGCCGGTGAAGACGGCCGGGGCGGTGAACAAGTCCGACAATCCGTGGATGAACTGTGTGATCCCGAACGAAATGTAGTTGACGAATTCGGTCACCACGGTGGCCGCGGTGTTGACGAGTTCGGAGACCACAAACGCCGCGCTGTTGAGGAGCGCTCCCAGTGGATTATCGACGTATTGCGCCTGCTGTTCTTTGAACGCTTGTATCCGGGCGGCCTGTGCTTCGTTGAACGCCGCTATCCGCTTGGCCTGTTCCTTCTGGAACGCCGCGGTCCGTTCGGCCGATGTGGGATCAATCGTCAGAGGATCGGGCACTTTTGAAGACGGCGGCGCGGGAGGAGACTCCGCCGCTGCGGTCAGCAAGACGGGCCCGGAGTTGTTCGACGATTCATCGATGAACAACGTGTACGACGTGACCTGCTGCGTGTCGTCGGTCAGCGGATCGGACATCTGCTCGAGGTCGCGGCGCACCAAATCGAGGGAGGCCAACATCATCCCGGGCAGCGGTGGCGCGACCGGTCCATCAGTGGCCAAGCCGGCCCCTGAGAGCAGGTCAGAC
>CAZOIX010000050.1:0-11889 GCA_964579685.1 uncultured Mycobacterium sp. | reverse complement strand
GTTCTGGTGCGGGCCCGTTGTGATCCGGAGCTCGCCGTCGTCTGCGCGGGTCGCATGAAGCCGTGCTCGTCCATTTGCATCGCCAGCGCCGGCTCGATCAGCGGGCAGGCTCCGCAGCCGGTGCAAGACCCGTCGGCCACGACGGCGGCCGCCATGGCAGCGACGTCGGAGCGCCGTCGCCACATCATGCGACTGCTGCTGCGAGGTCCGTGGCGTAGTCGGCCAGCCGGGCGCGTGCCATCGCGGCCACGTCGTTGCAGTCGCCTGCGGCAAAAAGTGCCGACGCCTTCTCGGCTAAGTCCTCGCCGGTCGCCTCGGTCTCCCGCAGGTCGACTGTGTGCGCCCACCCGAGGTCGGCCATCAAGGGCGCGAACTTCCGTGAATACGCTAGAGGGAGGGCGGGGACGCCTACCGACAACGCGTTTAGACAGGCGTGCATGCGCGACCCGATTAACCCGACGGACCCCGCGATCTCCTGGCGCGCAGCCTCGAGCGTCGGCGGCACAATCAACTCGCACCCCCAGGTCTCTGACAGTTCCAGCCCGACCCGCACGTCGTTGTCAGCTGACGGGTTGTCGAGCACGTGCGCGAGAAGGGCGACAACGTGCCCGTTCGAGCGCAGGCGTGCGACCAGGTCCGCCATGAGTGTCCGGTAGGCCTGGGCATCGACGTGCGGCGAGTCGCTGGCGAGGAGCCCGGACACGTTGACGATCACCCGGTCCTGTGGTCCAGCGTCCGCGGGAGCGGACAGGGCGAAGACGAGGTCCGTCGCCCGCGTGACCCCGCTGATACCAAGAGATGCTGCGTACTCGGCGCTCTGGGAGTCGCGCGCAGTCACCAGCGCGGCGCGGCGCATGGTGCGGACGGCCAGGCGACGCCACAGGGACGTCCCGAAGGGGCCGATGGTCTGGGGACCGAGATGGGGCGCTCCGGAGCGGGTGACCTTCTGATGCATGGCGGCCATGAGCGCGGCTCGGCGGGGGCCGTAGATGTCGGAGAAGCTGTCGCCTTCCCCGATGTTGAGGACGGCGTCGTACCCGTCGAGCTTCGCGCGCAGGCTCACGTCGGTTCGTCCGAGCAGGTCCTCGACGAGCGGACGGCCCGTGATCGGTACTCCAAGGGCGCCGCCGCCGAAGTCATGAAAGTCGACTTTCGTGGCCTCCCCGAAAGCCTGCTGGCAGACACGTTCCGCGCCGTATGCGAGTGCCTGGACGCCGAGGTTGCTGGACGTGGGATCTGCCCACAGCACCAAGATTCGCATGTCACGCTCCATCGATCGTGTGTAGTCGTTTCACGGTCCTGGGGGCTGCAAGGACGGCAACCGTGCGCCGTCGCCTCTCCGTGCTGAGTATAGGAATCGCGTGAGCCACGACCGCTTGTCGCCGCTGGCTGAGTGATGTGATCATCGCTGCACCCCAATCCTGCCGGGACGGACTCTCGCGCGCTTAGGATGTCGCTGGTCGAGATTTCGGCTCGACACAGAGGTGATGAGTATGCTGAGTTGGTGGGGAGGCCGCTGGCTCCTGCGGTGGTATCCGCGGCTGCCTGCGCGCTCCCGGCTGCTCGCCATGGTGGTTCGGCGCGAGGGTGGAGAGTTTACTTCCCTGACGCTCCGCAGCATCCTCAGCAAGTACTACGGCGTCGAGGTCGGCCCGCACAGCTACGGATCGCTCCTTCAACCGGGTCTTGCCGACGCGGGCCTGACGATCGGCGCCTACGTTTCGATCGGTCCGGGCGTGCGCCGCTTCGGAGCGAACCATCCAATTGAGCGCCCCATTATGCATCCGTACGCCTACAGCCCTGCGCTGGGCTTCGTTGAACGAGAGTTCGACGTGGAGAGAACTAAGTGCGTCATCGGTGATGACGCATGGATTGGAGCGGGAGCGATCATCCTGCCTGGATGCAACGCTATCGGCCGGGGAAGTGTGGTCGGCGCGGGATCCGTAATCACGAGCGACGTGCCCGAGTTCGCGGTCGTAGCCGGCAACCCAGCGAGGGTGCTCCGCTTCCGCCTGTCCGAGCAAGCAAGAGAGCTCTTGGCCTCATGGGAACTGGGCGAGGCGAGCCCACAGTCAGTCGTCGACAGGGCGCTAAGGGCACGAGAGGCAGGAAGCGGAACTTAATGATCGTTCCGAGGAGCCCGAACCGTTGTCGATATGTCTCGGTCGCCGTTTTGCGGCGGTCTGACGCAGCCAAAGCTGCATACGCACGGTGCGGTGTCAGGGCGTCCATGCGGCGTTGCGCTCATCAAAAATCAACGCCGTGACAGAACACCGTCAGAAACTCTCTGCGTTGCACATCTTGGGCAACGTTGTGCCGATGATCTCTGGCGTGGTCACCGCGCCTTTCACGGCTCGTGCCCTAGGTGTCGATGGCCGAGCGGTGGTCGTTGTGGTCGTCACGCTGAGCGTAGGTCTCCTCATTCTCGGTACATTCGGCCTCGCCTGGATCACGCGTCAGGCGCTCAACGCCGATCTGAGCGCGGCCCAGGTTTGGAAGTCGCGAGCTCTCAGGGTCGATCTCGTCTCGATTCTCCCTGCTGTTTTGATCGGGATTCTCTTGGCGAAATTCCTCCGAGTCGGTGGCAGTGAGGTCGCGCCCGTCGCTTTCGTGACCGTCCTGTCCACCGCTGCTGCCTTGCGCGCAGTGTGGGCAAACCTGCTGATCGTATCTGGCCGAGCCTGGGCGTATGGAGTCACCAACTTGGCCTATACCGGAACAGTCGTGCTGCTCACGATCACGGCGTACTTCGCTGACAAGTTGACGGTCGCGACCGCTCTCTGGGTCCAAGCGGCGGGACTGATCGTGCAAATGGTGGTGCTCGGGTTCCTTGCGGAACTCGCTCCCTCGACACGCGGACTGATGACTTCTCCAGGACCGTGGGTGCGGGAGTGGCGAGGCCGAATCGGCAGGTCGGTAGGCGGTCAGTGGATCGACTTTGCCGTAACCAGAAGCGACTTGCTCGTCGTCCTGGTCGTCGGCACGCGGACGGACCTCGGGCTCTATTCCGTGGCGGCGCTGATCCCCATGGTCATTTATCAGGTGAGCGTCACATTGATCCAGCACTCGTGGGCTCCCGGCGTGGCAATTTCGGAGGCAGACCGCGCCGTCCAGGCGTGGCAGTCAAGCGTGGTGGTCGGGACGGTGCTCGCCTGCATTGGCGGGCCGGCACTGCAGATGCTCTTCCTGCCACTCTTCGGCAACCAGTTTGTTTCTGTAGAAACCTTTATTATTCCAGCCTGTGTGATGGCTGTCGGGCTGAGTTCGGTAGTTCCCGCCATTCAGCACTCGTCGACGCGAGCTCAGCGGAGCTTCACGTCACTGATCGCGCTCCTGGGCGGCGCCGCATCTTTGGCGTTCAGTTGGGCCGGCGCAGTAAGCCCGCAGACAGCGGTCGCCTTGTTGGGTGCTGTTTTTCTGGTTGTCGGCTCATGTTATGTCGTACGAACAGTGGGGCTGAGGGCCATAGCATTCAAGCCGCGCAAGCTGTGGCTGTTTATTCGTGGCGCGCGCGCTCCGGTCAGCGGGTCGTGAACTTGGCACCTCTAGCCAGCCGCAGTCCGTCCTTCAGAGCAACGTAGCGTTCACGCTGCTTGCGCCTCCCTGCAAGTGGATGGGTCACAACGCTGTGAATGAGACGCGCTACCGTCTCCAGTAGTACCAATGGAAATGCGAACCTGGACCCAATTCTTCGCGCAAGCAGTATCCTATTCCGCGTCGCGTAGTACAGGGACATGCCACCCGGTTCCTGCTGAGCAAAGGAATCTGATGGAATGACTATTGAGAGGTTTCGATCGCGCAGTCGGGCAAAGAAGTCCACTTCCTCCATGTAAAGGAAGTAGGGCTCGTACATTCCTCCTATCCCAAAAAAGTCCTCAACTCGGATGACGAAGCAGCATCCGTCGACCCAGTCGGGTGAGCGCTGATCTAGGTGCTGACGGCTTCGCGGCAGACACGTGAGCCGATTAATGTCCCCTCCCTCCGACCAGACGCGGGCCGCATCGGAAAGCAGGCGTAGGCGTGGGGCGGCCGCCCCAGCGCCAGCAACTCCGAGCGCGCTTAGCAAAGAACGCGGCAAGTCCGAATCGAACCGGACCTCGTGGGTCAGAACCAGTGCAGCGGCACACCCCCTGAGAGCAAGCGCCTCGATTCCGAGGTTTACGGCTCCCGCGTATCCGACGTTTCCGTGTCCCGATAACCAAGTGGCTTCTGGAAACAGAGACTTGAACTCCGACGCCGCGTGATCCGGCGAACCATTGTCTACAACAACGACTCGGTCGGGGTCGATGCCGCCGGCGATCGCGTCACGGACCGTGTCGAGGACTCCGGGCCAGCGCGAGAAGTGAACTACAACCGCGCCGAGATCGTTCGTCGCCACCATCACGGCTGCCCCAAGCCTTGTTGCACGCGGTCGTGGGTTGAGGTCGAGGCCAAGGATGCGTTGGGAACGAGCCCTTGGCCGGTGCTTGTATCGGGGCGGTTCGAGTAGTGGAATCCTGCTCCGATCACGAAACCGAAAAGAACTGCGGTTGGGAAGCCAATCATGAGCGGAGCGAAGGCGGTGACGCTCGCCAGGCCAAGGAGCGTGGAGGCGACGGCCACCAGTTCCGGGCGCCGTTGACCCCTCATGAGTGCGAGAACGGGCTTAAGGAGAAGCGCGAGGAATGCGAGCAAGGCGACCAGCCCGCCCTTGAGCAACAGCCACAGGTAACCGTTATGGATGTAGGAGGTGGCTCGTGTAGCGAAGAATGAACCCGCCGGTCCTGAGGGTGCCTTGTACTCGGCGCCAAAGCCATGCCCGAAGACCGGGGATTGCTTAATCATCGGCAGGGCATCGCGGTTTTCGCTCAGTCTGTACTGCGTAGAGGCGTCGACTGCTCGAGTGTCGGACGAGAGCCCGCCAAGGACGCGGGTGCTGAAGCTGTCGAGCTGCGAAGTGAGCCAGGGGGAGGCTCCGGACAGGCTCAATCCGGCCACCGCTACTGAAACGGTCAGACCAACCGTTAAAAGCCTCGTCACGCCTCGCATCTTCGTCGCTACAGAAGGAGTGGCCAACGTTGCCGCCAGTGCAGCGACGGCAATTCCGAGCACATGGTTGCGGCTGAAGGCGAGGAGCAAGATAAGTAGTGCAGGTGCTAAGAAGAAGACCGCAGGCCCAGCCGTAGACCGAGTGGTGATAAGAAGCGCGACGACGATACAGACCAGAGCGAGCGAAGGGAACACGGCCGCGGTGAGAAGGCGTTCTGCCCCTTCCTGAGCGCCAGTCAGGGACGCGATCTCTGATCTACCCGAGAGCGGATATCCGGTGAGCGAACTGAACGCCGTCAACAAGGCGGAGAACCACACGGTGACTCCGGCCGCTCTCACAATTGCGTGATACCCAAACATTGCGAGGTAGCGGTAGGCGACGTAAGCGCCCACAATCAAGTCGAGAATCGGTCGAGCGTCAGCTAGGAACCACGCCACATTCCAGTCTCGCCACAGCCCCAAACCCGTCATCATCGTTGCTGCGAGTAGAAATCCCCAGAGGGGTTTCGGGACTCGTCGCTGTCGACGAGAGGCGAGCCAGAGAGCGGCAGCGAACAGGGTGGGCTCGAAGATGAAGATGCTGATTCCGCCTAAACCCACTGCCTGAGGGACCCAGGAGGGGGCGGCTGCGAAAGCGAGGAAGACCGTGATCGGCACTAGCCAGTTAGGTCTAGTCAAGGTGACGAGGACGAACGCGACGGCGGCGAGGGCGATAGCGAAAGTCAGCGGTCGCGTGGTCAACATCAGCCAGGCTCCGAATCCACCCGCGGTCCCCGCCAAGACGTAGCTGGGGCCCACCCATGCCTGACGAGTGCCGGTCACATGCCAATCGTCCCACGGACCAGACATGCCCCGCCACGTTCTCGGCCGGTCTATTGTCCTGCGTAATATTCGGTTAGACGGCCGAACTGCCACCGCCGTGTCGGCCAGATTGCGAGGCGAAGGATCGATGATGAACCGTGCCGCCGTCGTCCTTGCGTGGCGGGCCTCGATCGAGAGGGCCGACGGGGGCGGGGTGCGTGCCCAGGCCATCGTGGACGCCCTGGCACGGCTGGCTGTGGACACGGATGTCGTGCAGGTCGGGCCACCGGCAGGCGACCGTGAAGTGACCGAGGGTCGGCTCGGGTTGCTGAAGCGCCAGGTCTTGCCCGTCCCGTTGCGCTCGCGCGTGGAGCGGGAGCTCCCCGATCGCACGTCTGCGGCACGCTCGGTCAGCCTCTTGTCCGCTACGCACCGTTGGGCGATCGACCACCACACCTGGTCGTGGATCGACTACCCGGACCTGTGGAGCGCCTACGCCGCGAACCCGGCCGCGAACCGGTTGCCGGGAGCGAGATTTATACGCAATCGTCAGGCCGCGCTCTGGCGTCGCCGGGAGCGGGAGGAGGCGCGAGCGGCCGACGTCGTGACCACGGCTTCGTGGACTGACGCTCAAGACCTGGGCGGTACGTGGCTGCCGACGCCGGTGTGGAGTGGGCCGCTGCCCCGGCGTGACCGGACAGCCGGTCGTAAAGTCGCCGGGATGCTGGCGAACTTCGACTACCCGCCCAACCGCACGGCGCTCAAGCGGCTCCAGCAGGTTTGGGCCCCCGAACTGGTGCGGGCCGGGTTCGAGGTGGTGATCGCCGGCTTCGGTTCCGCCGGGCTCGGCGACGCCGTGGTGCGCAGCCTCGGGCCGGTCGACTCCGTCGACGACTTTTACGCCGAGGTCGACCTCGTCCTCGCGCCCGTGGAGTCCGGCGGTGGCATGAAGGTCAAAGTCATCGAGGCGCTCAGCCGTGGCGTGCCCGTCCTGGTTGATGAGCATGCTGTTGACGGGCTCCCGCCCTCGTTTCGGCCGGCCGTGACGATCTGGGGAGGCGACGTCGACGCGTTGCCGCTTACCGACCCCCGTCCTATGGTCGGCGATGCGCTCGACGCGTTTAGCGCGGAGTCCTTCCAGCGGTCGGTCAGCGCGTTGTGGAGCCGTCTGTCGCCCACGCAGCGATGAGGTCGCGGTCGAAGCGAGCCGGGCTGTAGCGCCGCTCGTAGGTCTCGCGCGCCGCCAGGCCCATGCGGCGGAGGTCTATCTCGGCGCACTGCCGGAGCCGGTCGCCCAGCGCATGTGCGTCGCCCATTGGGAAGGTCAGTCCGTCGTGGCCGTGCGTCACGATCTCGGCCAGCCCGCCCCCGTCACTCGCGACCACCGGTCGTCCCGCCGCGAAGGCCTCGATCGCCACCAGACCGAAAGGCTCGGGGGCGTTGGATGGGACGATGACGACGTCCGCCGCCCGGATCAGACCGGCGAGATCGTCGGTCTCACCAACCACGCTGACCGTCGACGGGTCGGGGAGCCCGGCCACCGCCGCGTGGACGTCGAAGGCGGCGCCGACGGGCGGGGGTCCGCCGGCGACGACTAGGCGTGCACCCTCGGGCGCCCGCGCCCACGCACGCAGCAGAGTGTCATGACCCTTCCATGTGTTCCACCGACTGGCCACGAGGAAGGTCGGACCCGGTCCGGGCGCCGGGGGCTCCACAGGGCCGGGGTCGGGGACGGCGTTGACGATCACACTGGTCCGGCGCTGCAGCGTCGCGCCCATGGCCGCAGCCACGGCGGGGGAGATTGCGAGGCAGAGGTGCGCGCTGCGTCCGAGCGCGCGCAGCACCCGGCCCTCCGCTCCCGACCAGAGCTCCTGCACGTGCAGGACGACGCGTTCCGAGGTCGTGGCTCTCGCGAGGACGGCGAGCGGCACGAGCGCCGACGTGCCAAGGTAAACAGCGTCGTACCCGCCCGCGGCGATCCGGCGCCGGACGCGCCAGGTCCGCCGCGCGAGCCGCGCCAGCCCCGCCGGTCGGAGGTAGGCGCGCCGCAGCACCGGGACGTCGACGACGTCCACCGGCAGTCCGAGCCGCGTCACGTAGTCCGCGAGCGTAGCGGCGCCAGCAGGCGCATCGGCCGGTATCCAGACCTCGACGTTGTGCCCGGCACGCTGCAGCACCCTGACCACACGTAGAAAGATCCGGTCGCTGCCGTACATGTCGTTCGACGAGTGGACGGCCAGGACGCGCACGACCCGCCCCTACGACCGGGACTTCAATACACGCGCCGGGTTGCCCCCGACGACGCTGTGGGGTGGGACGTCGCGTGTGACCACGCTCCCGCCGGCGACCACGGATCCGGCACCGACCGTGACCCCGGAGAGGACAATCGAGCCAGCGCCCACCCAGCAGTCGTCTTCGATGACGGTCACACCGCGCTCAACCCCTTGTTCTTTGATGGTGATGTCGGTCCGCGTGACGACATGGTTCTCGGAGAACACCCGCACCGCTGGGCCCAACATGACGTCGTTGCCGATGCGGATCTCGCCGCTGCACCCGATGAAGCAGTCCGACGCGATGCTCGAGCGGTCGCCCACGACCAGGCCGTGACCCGCCTCGCCGCCGTAGTAGCTGGAGGGTCGGATCTGGGCGTTGCGGCCGATGGAGACCCCATCCCCCAGGTGGATCCCATGGGTAGACCGCCCCTGAATCTCGGCGAAGTCCTCGACGACGAGACGGCCGCGATGGTGCACGTTCCGGGCATCCTTGATGCGGGCGCCCCGACCGACCAGCAGCATGCCGCGCGAGGACCCCATCCAAGGGCGCCAGAAGAGACCTCGGGAGAGCATCGCTGCCACGCGCAGCGTCATCGCCGGCGTCACCTGACCGCCGACCGGAGTGCGAACTTCAGTGAGTGGAGGTCCGTCATCGGACGTCCTTGGTACTGGCCAACGGTGTGCTAGCCGTCGACGACGCGGAGAGGTGCTTGCGCAGCAACGCCTCGTAACCGTCGCATACGTCGTTCCAGGCGTAGCTCTCGGTCGCCCGACGCATCCGCGCGTGCGGCGAGGCGGTTGGCTGGAAGAACTCCTCATCGACGGCGCGGGCGATGTCATCGGGGGAGGCAGAGGTGAAGCGCGCCAGCTCGCCGAGCACCTCTCTGTTGTACACAGTGTCGCGGGCCACGATGGGCACTCCGATAGCGAGTGCCTGGACCAGCGCCGGGTTGGTGCCGCCGACGCTGTGGCCGTGGAAGTAGACCCCGGCGTGCTGCCAGAGGGAGAAGAGCAACCCGTCGTCGCGCACATGCCCAAGCCATGTGACCCGCGGTGCCTCCTCCACGAGCGCCGAGGCAGCCTGGTGGAGCGGCGAGCCCTCGGGTGCGGTGCCTACGAGCACGACGTCGCGTTTCGCGGCGATGGTTTTCGCAGCCTCGAGGAACTCTGGCAGTGTGTTCTCCGGAACGAATCGGGCGACCACCAGCACGTAGGTCCCGGGCGTCAGGTCCTTCGGGCAGGGCAGGTCGGCGACGGGGTCTCCGCCGTAGGGCAGGAAGGTCCCGTCACGGCCGAAGATCCGCTTCCAGTAGTCGCCGATAGCTCTCGCGTCGAAGACCAGTTCGTGGGCAAATCGCGCTGTCAGCCAAGCGCCGGCCTTGAACATGCGCTTGCCCAAGGGGCTCCACTTGGCGCGGTGCCACTCTATGCCGTCGACGTTGACGACCACCCTGACGCCACGCAGTCGCAGCAATGGGAGCCAGAACCCGTTGGCGACGTTCATGACGAGTGCGACATCCGGACGCCTCACCAGGCTATGGAGAACCGCGAAGAAGCCATACGAGAGAGTGCTGAGGGCGTTGGAGTCGATGCCCGGCGTCTAGACGACCTCAACACGGTGATCGCGACCCGCATCGTCGGGCCGAGTCTGTCCTCGGCGTGAGTAGACACGAACTTTCCACCCAGCATCGGCGAGGTGAGGGGCTAGCCGGCGAACGGCAGTCTCGAAGCCCCCGTAGTAGCTCGGATACCCGCGGGTTCCGATGATGGCGACAGTCGGAGTTTGGTCCGTCACTAGTAGGCACCTCGTGAGGTGGCCACGGCGCGGACCGTGCGCCAAATGATCTGCACGTCCCTCACGAGCGACCAGTTTTCCACGTAGTCGAGGTCCAGTCGGACCGTGTCCTCCCAGGAGAGATCCGATCGCCCGCTCACCTGCCACAAACCGGTGATCCCTTGCTTTACCAGGAGCCTCCGGCCGACGCCCTCGTCGTACGCTTCTACTTCAGCTCGGAGTGGAGGGCGCGGACCGACGATGCTCATGTCTCCGCGCAGCACATTGATGAGCTGCGGCAACTCATCGATGGAGAAGCGACGAAGAAGGCGGCCAACCCTTGTGACGCGCGGATCATTCTTCATCTTGAAGAGAACTCCGTCATGGTCCGAAGCCAAGCGGGACTTGGTTGCATCCGCATCGGCCACCATCGAGCGGAACTTGAGCATCTCGAACGGCACGCCGCCGACGCCAATGCGCTCGGAGCGGTAAAGCACGGGGCCATCTGAGGTGAGCTTGATGGCGAGCGCAGTAGCGGCGAGGACAGGCGAGAGCACGACGAGGGCAAAGGACGCTGCTATCCGGTCGAACAGCACCTTGCCCCAACGGGTCGCGCCCTCGTACTGCGGCTTCTCGAGATGAAGAAACGGCATCGAGCCGACATTTCGCAGTGTGACTCGAGGCGTGGACACGTCGACCACATTGGGTGAGACCATCAGGTCGATCTCCAACGTTTGCAGTTCCCAGGTCAGCTCTTTAAGGCCGTTGGGACCCAGATGCTCGGTGTCGGTGACGA
The DNA here is from genome assembly GCA_964579685.1 of uncultured Mycobacterium sp. GTDB lineage: Bacteria > Actinomycetota > Actinomycetes > Mycobacteriales > Mycobacteriaceae > Mycobacterium. The sequence continues at coordinate 1,217 of CAZOIX010000050.1, read as the reverse complement.
AGACGGCGCCGGCATCGGCCAGCCGAAGGGCCTCAGCGAGGCTGCGGGTGTTACCCAGCACCGGCACGAAGCGTCCGGGGACGTCGAGCCAAGGATGAGCGGCCTCGGGCTCGTCGTGGACCCAGACGCCGGTCATTCGGAAGCCGGCCTCAGGGTGGCGCGCGAAGTAGCGGTCGATCGACTCTGCCGATGTAGTGCCGCCGATGACGAGGACGTTCGTGCTCATCCGACCGTTCCACCGGCGACGGGCCAGCCAGGTGCGCAGCAACTTTCTGCCGGAGAGGAGCCCGACCACGCCAACGGGGAAGGCGATGGCGAGGTATCCGCGGGAGAGATCCTGTTTGAGCAGGAGCGTGGCGATGGCGAGGACGCCGAATCCCATGACGGATGCCTGCACGACCTTGCGGTACTCATCGGGCCCGTGTCCGAGGATGCGCTCATCGGTCGCGCGGTAGAGCTGGAGCATGAGCCACCAGCCAGCGGCGATGCCGAAGCCCAGAGCTGTGTAGGTGATGTTGGTGCCGGTGGGCATCGTCGGCTCGAGACCGAAGCGGATGAACTCGGCGAGGGCGACGGCGAGAACCAGCACGAGGGCGTCAGTTGCCAGCACTGCTCGGCGGTACGAGCGGTGCCACGGGACGCGGGGGGTGCGGTGCGGGATGGGGGGGACCTTCGGGGCGGGGTTCTGGGTGACGGCCGTGGTGCGCGGGCTGGAGCTGGTGCGGGTGGGCGGCATCGCGACGGGAATGCTGCGAGCGACTCGTTCGACGTCGTGAAGCGTCATGTGCACCGATCTCCAAACTCTGCAAACCTGTGCGTCTCCCCTGAAACACGCACCCCGACAGGCTAGGACGATCGGTGCGGTCGAGACATGGTTTTCGATGAACGCGGAGTTACGGATGGGTCCGGTCGGTGTGAGATGGAGCACTCTACTCGCACGTAAGTTCACAAAGTGACGTTCGACTCGGGCCGAAGGGCCCGATTCAAGGTCGCTGAATCTGGGACTTGTTCCAGGTGTGCAGAAAGTGTTGGCGCGGCTTGGAGAGACTGGCTAACGTACCTCACGAAGCCCCGCTGACTCACCCCCCGAGGTCAGCGGGGCTCTCTCTTTGCGTGCGCATGAGCGTGGTGCGGTCGTCCAGGTCCGTCATGACCTACGTGTTGGTTGCTCGTTCAGGTGGTGGGGGAACCCCACGCTGCCCGTAGGAGGACCCCGC